>NZ_LYTG01000037.1:0-42080 GCF_001816105.1 Exiguobacterium sp. SH31 | reverse complement strand
AGTGCCACTTGTAATCTTTGTCGACGAACAGGCGAGTATTTGCTTCCGTCTGACCGGTATTCAACCAGTCGTGGTAATCACACGAACAAACGTCCTCTAAATGAAGCGAATAGCCATTGTTGATCGTTTGGACCGTGATGTTCAAGTCGAAATCTGCAAGCGTCTTCTTTAAGCGATAGATGAGGTTATAGACGTTATGGAGTGCCCGCTGCGGATCATCGATATCGGGATAGAGCGTCTCGGCGATGAGCCATTTATTGACGACCTTGTCGCGATGGTAAATCAAGTAGGCGAACAGCTCTTCGGTCTTTTGGGTCGGCCATTTGACGAGGTCACCTTCGTGCGTCTTGACGGAAAAATTGTTGAAACATTGGATCGTACACGTCCGATGATGCTTGGGCTGAAGCGTTTCTGTATACCGTTTCGAGACGCGCGGGACGAGGTCGTGAATCATTTCTTCGGTAATCGGTTTTAGCAGATAGTGGGTCGCCTGTAACCCGAACGCCTCGACCGCGTATTGGCTGTGTGCCGTCGTGAAAACGACTTGTGTCGTCTCAGGAAGGCGCTTAGCGAGGTCGAGTCCGTTCATCTTTGGCATTTCGATGTCAAGAAAGACGAGATCGACTTCTTGCGTCGTTAAAAATTCGAGTGCCTGGACGGGGTCGTTGAACGAGCCTAGCCATTTCAAATTCGGTTCTGCTTGGATGAATCGTTCCATCATCCTCAAAATATGGGGCTCGTCTTCAATCAGGATCGTCCGCATGTGTTACTGTCATCCTCTCTCGTTTTGGAAGCCGAATATGCACGTTCGTGCCGACCCCGTGTTCAGAATTCAATTTAAACGTGGCGTCAGGAAGGTAACCGATTCGGCTCTTGACGTTCGGGATACCGATACCGCTCACTTCGTGAAGCACTGCCTTCGGGTCAAAACCGACCCCGTTATCTGCGATACGGATGTCGATCATATCACCGGCGTCTTGGACGGATAACATGAGCCGTTTGACGCCGTCTTGTTTCATCAACCCATGTTGGACCGCGTTCTCAACGAGCGGTTGGATCAAGAGTGGAGGGATGAGGGCGTCGAGAACGGTCTCGTCAATCTCTTTGATGATGGTGAAAGCGCCATCGAACCGCGTCTGCTCGATCATCAAATAAGAATCGATCACCGCGAGTTCTTGGCGGAGTGAGATATCTGTTTCCGTGCGTCCGTTCTCGAAGATGAAGCGGACGTATGTGCTCAAATGGCCAAGGAGTCGTGCGGCTTCGGTCGGTGCCGTGTAGCAGAGTGCGATCACGTTCCCGAACGTGTTATACAAAAAATGCGGCTTGATTTGAGAGTTGAAGAATGAGATCTCGCTTTGTGTGGCCAACGTTTGCACTTCTCGCTTTTGCTTTTTGTCGGTCGATAAATGAACCGGCAGCAACATGAACATGAGTAAAAAGTAGATGAGCGACAGGACGCTCGAATACAACACTTGGTTCGGATGCGTGATGAACACGTTAATGAGCTGGCCGATATAGCCGATGACCAACGCGAGCGTAAAGATTAGAAATTCAAACGGATACCCATCGTCTTTTCGTTCGAACAGCCAATTGATATTGAGTCCTGTCCAGAAAAAGGCGATTACGAGTACATAAATCCAGGCAACATAATCAAACGTCGTGTGTACACTATACGGAATGATGAGTGCGATCAAGCTGAACGCGTAAAGTGGGTAAGATGCGATGGAGAGGAAACGGCTGAACGGGACTTGCTCGAGCCGGAGTGCGAATCCGATCAGCATGGTCAGGCTAAGGAGTCCTGTGATCATACTGAACTTATGGGCGACGACATAAGTCATGGCCGGGATGAATTCGAATACGATCATTTGATCACGTGTCAACAGCGACAAGCCGATCAAGAAAAAGAAGGCGGCACCGTACAGATAGAGCGACTCTTTTCGGTGGAACATAAAAACGATCGCATAGAATGAAAAGATTAAAAGTGAAATCAAAATAATAATAAAATCGTAGGTGAAAAATTTATTTTGGAGGGCCATGATACTGCTCGTCGGACCGATGAGCAGACTGTCTTGGATGCCGGTCGGGTGTTCGTCCGATCCAGTCACTTGCATCGTCAAGCGAAAATCGGGCGTATGCGTATCGAGTAAGACGAGATAGGCGTTCCGTGAATCGGGTGTCGACGAATAGACGGGAGACACCGCTTCACTATCGATTGCGAGACGGATGTGCGGGTGGTTTCTCGGGACGCGTAACGCGTACTGGCCAGGCGGGAGAGAGACGTCGACTTCGTACGTTGCCACTTGATGTGGGGTCACGTGTGGGACGTTGCGATACGTCTGACGGTCGACTTGGTCGAGCAAGCTTGATTGAAAACGCCACGTCCCGTCAAGACGTATGATCGTGTCGGTCACTTCGGAAGCGCTCAAATCGGCAGTTCCTTGGGTGACGGTAGCTGTACTGTCAATCGATTGCCCACGTGTGAACGTGAGTCCACCTGTCAATGCCAGGAGGAGGATCAACAGCGTCAGCCCGATATATTTAGGGGTCATCAGCATGTTCCCTTCGCTATTTGTGAGTTTCTTGTGAGAAGTTATCGCTATACTGTTACTAGGTCAGGAAAAAAACTACATTTTTTAGAAAAATAGTGACTAACATCTAATTATAATACACGAATCTAGCTTATGTGAATAGCGAACATAAATAAATAAAATATAACTGATACAGAAAGAAGGCCATATATGAAACGCTGGATCGCACAACGGATTAGCCGGCAAGTCCTCACGGTGTTCTACGTTCTCATCGCTTTAATTATCGTCACCTCGCTCGGGACTTACTTTTATACGCAACAGGCAATCGGTGAAACGACGGTTGAACTCGAACGAATCAGTGAACAACGTGCGCGCGCGACTGACTTGTTCGAGACGTGGCAATCGATGCAGTATGAGATGCGCGGGCACGTCCTGCTCGGCGAGGCGTCACTGTTAGACGAAGCACGAGCGGCACAAGTCCGGATCGACGAACAGACGACGTGGTTCGAACAAAGCGCCGCGAGCGCAGAGGAAGTGACGTTCGCGACTGACGCCCGTCTCCTGTTCGCAATCTATACGTCCCGGGTCATGCCGGGACTCGAGCGTTACGTGATTGCCAAGGCGAGCGGGGAGGTCGATGAGCCATTCTTGCAGATGGCGACCGTCGGCCAACTCATGCCGCAAAACGCGAGTTCGGACCAGACACGATTCAAATTGAAGCCGACTAACGCGGCCGATATGAGCGCGAGCATCGTCGACATGGAAACGGTGTTCACCGATTATCGGTCTGAACTTGACTTTCAAGAGACCGGACTGCGCGAATCGTTATCTGAACAGCTCGCCAAAGCCCAATGGAGTTGGCTCATCATCTTACTCGGTGCGCTGTTTGCACTCTTTATCGGGCTTCAAACGTACGTTGTCCGGTTGACGAAACAGCTTCAGGCGCTCATCACGAACAGCGAACGTTTGGCGGTCGATCCGCATGCGCGGCTCGTCCCGGTCGACCCGATTCAAAATGAAGTGGGTCAGCTTTCAAGGTCGTTCAACGTGATGTCGAACTCGCTCATCCAACAGCACGATGAATTGGAGCGGGAACGAGAGAAGACGGCTCGCATCGTGCACACGATGCGGGACGCGATCGTGTTCGTCGAGACGGGAACCGAGCAGCGGTTCGCCAATGCGGCGTTATTTGATCTGTACGAACAACCGATCCCGTTTGATGACCGCCAAAGTCTTTATCCGATCGAAGCGTTTTACCGGCCGTTCATGGATCAAATCGACGATCAGGAAGGTCTCAACCGGTTCACAAATCGAGCGAAGCATGAAGGAATATTCGATGAGACGTTTACGTACTCGATGCAAGGTGGAATACGTATCATACGGATGTACGCCGAACCGATCGAACTGCAGGACGAACGTGTTGGTGTGATCTTTGTGTTGCGCGACGTGACGAAAGAGATCGAGGTCGATCGCTTGAAAACCGAATTGGTCGCGACCGTATCTCACGAGCTGCGGACGCCTTTGACATCCATCCTCGGCTTCACGGAGCTCCTCGAGCACCGTCACGTCGATGAACTGAAACGCAAGCGTTACCTAGGAATGATCAGCAGCGAGACGAGACGGCTCGAACGGCTCGTCAGCGACCTGCTTGACGTTCAAAAGATGGAAGCGGGAAAAATCCAGCAAGCCTTTAAAGTCGAAAGTTTGTTCAATCTCCTCTCGGACGTCCTTGAGGTTCATGCGGGATCGACCGAGCTGCACGCGTTCCATTTCGAGTGTGACGAGGAGATACGTGTCTCGGGGGACCCGGCCCAACTACGCCAAGTGTTCTCGAACATCTTGAACAACGCCATCAAGTATTCACCCGACGGCGGGAATATTGCCGTCAACGTATCATGTGAAGGGGACGTCATCCGAGTCGCCATCGAAGACGAGGGCATCGGGGTGACAGCAGAAGACGCCGAGCGACTATTTGAAAAGTTTTACCGTGTACAGAATGAACAGAGCCGCAACATTGGAGGCACCGGCCTTGGGCTCGCCATCTGTAAAGAGATCATCGAATCCCACGGCGGGACGATTTCAGTCCGTTCTAAACCAGAGCAAGGGACGACGATCATCGTCGAACTGCCGATTGTTGAATGATAAAAAGCGAGCCTGCTTCGTGGTTGAAGCGGACTCGCTTTTTTGTGTACATTGAACTCATACTCGAGTAATTGAACACTCTCCTAATATGGCAACGGCTACGATTTCTTGAACTTGCTCAACGACTTCTGGTGGACAGTCGGTCGCTGCTTTCCACCGTCTTGCCTTCCAGTCAATCGATTTTGCTTGGACTACATTGATATAACCGCTGACTGGCAAGTCGTCTGGTATGCGGACAAATAATGGCTTTTCGGTATGGGTGATTGGACAGACGATACAAAATCCCGTTTGATTGAAGTCATTTTGACTGATGACTAAAGCAGGCCTCCGTTTTTGAATTTCTGAGCCGGCGCTAGGATCGAAATCAAGATAACCAATTTGACCGACGAGTGGACGATCATGTTTGACTGATGGTGACGACATGTTAATGGGTTCCCTTCAAAAGTAAATAGGATTGTTATTCTGCTTCTTGACCGACTTCTCCAAGAATGACTTCGTTCATGTCCGCATATGTGTCCTCATCGATATCGGCAAATACATTTTTCAGTATTCTTGGTTTTTCGAATGGGGTAAGGATGATGGTGCCGTCGTGATGCTGCTGAATATAATACTTGTCCCCAATATCGGTAGACATAGCTTTTGGCAGTGTCACACCTTTCGAACCTCCTACTCTTCTAACTACGACTTCGGATCGTTCTTTCGTATGACGACGAGACATCACATTCTTCCTCCTTTAGAAATGCGTATAATTGTATTTTAATCATAACATAATAAATATTATTTACTACATTGAATGATGAGCAGCATTGTTCATTATTTTTTGTCTTTTTTTTGAAAAAGGGTGAATGATTCCTTCCTTTGGTACGATATAAGAAGTAGAAACTTTAAGGATGAAGGGAAGACGAACATGTTACGTGGACTTTATACGGCGGCGGGCGCGATGAACGCGCTTCAGCGGCAACAAGAGATATTAAGCAACAACCTTGGAAACGTTCGGACTCCGGGATTCAAGGCATCAAACGGTGTCGTCCGGTCGTTCCCTGAACTATTGCTCGCCGAGGTGAGCCATCCTGGTAACGACCGTTCGCGTGTCCAAGGCGAGGTCGGCACGCTCTCGACCGGCGTGTATTTGCAGGAAACGATGCCACGCTTCTCTGCTGGAAGCGTCACGGCGACGGATAGCCCGACCGACGTATATTTGAAAGTTCCGGCTGACTTTACAGGCGCCGCCATGTTCGCGGTCGAACAGAACGGGGAGGCGCTCTATACGACGAATGGCCGCTTCTCGGTCGACGATGAGCGGTTCCTCCGCTCGGCGGACGGTGGGTACATCTTGTCTGATACGGGTGAACGTATCCAGTTGCCGTCTAGTGACTTCGAATTGTCAGGCGACGGTCAAATCACGTCGCTCGGTCAAGACGTTGCGACGCTCGGGGCGGTTCAAATCGATGATTTGGCCACGCTCGAACAAGTCGGGAACGACTATCGCGTCAACGGGGGAGCAAATCCCGCTGCGAACGTCCAGTTCCAACAAGGCTATATCGAAGAAGCAAACGTTGACCTTGACCGGACGATGGCTGACCTCATGGTGACGTACCGTCAGTTCGAGGCAAACCAAAAAGTCGTCCAGGCGTATGACAAGAGTGCCGAGCGGGCCATCGAAATCGCTCGGATTCGATAAGGAGGAAACCCATGCAGTCCATTTATAACTCGGTCTCGTCACTAGCCCAGCTTCAACGCCAGCTCGATGTGACCGGCCACAACATCGCGAACGTCGACACGGTCGGCTTTAAACGCCAGCAAGGTCACTTCGCCTCGCTCCTTTCGCAAGCGTATGACAATCAGCCTCGGGCCGAACTTGAAGTCGGCCGCGATACACCGAACGGGATCCGCATCGGTGTCGGCGGTCACGTCGGTGACATCTCCCAACAGTTCAACATCGGTCAAATCAAGAAGACGGACCGAGGTCTTGACGTCTTCTTGCAGGCAAGCCGCCAGTTTTTCGTCGTCGAGACGGAAGACGGGATCGGTGTGACCCGGAGCGGTAACATGCAGCTCTCGGTCGGCAATGACGGGACGACACTTTCTGACGTGAACGGCAACGCACTTCTCGGTGCAGATGGCAACCGCATCGTCACGCCGAACGAAGCGACGAATCATCGCGTCCGTCAAGACGGGGTCCTCGTCGCCAGCGTGAACGGCGTCGAAGAAGAGTTCGGTCGCCTCGACATCGTCGAGGTACGCAACACGTCGGAACTTCGTCCGCTTGGGAACAACGTCTATTCGGCTGATCTTGATATCGAAGTCGACCGTCCAGTCGGGAATCTCTTATTAGAGGGGACGCTCGAATCATCGAACGTCGACTTGATGAAAGAGATGACCGATATGACGATCACACAGCGTGCTTACCAGATGAACTCCCGGGCGCTGTCAATGAGCGACCAGATGATGGGGCTCGTGACGTCACTTCGCCCATAACATTGACCGCTTCTCTTCTGAGGAGCGGTTTTTCTTTTATAATTGAGATGAAGGAGGGAACGGTATGAGAATTATTGTGGCGATGGATTCGTTCAAAGGATCGTTGACGAGTCAGGAAGCGAATCGGGCGGTGCGACGGGCGCTTGTGGGACATGACGTCGTCGAGATCCCCGTATCGGACGGGGGCGAAGGGTTTCTCGACGCCTGGCTAGCGACACATCCGGAAGCGAATGCGGTCGAACAGGAAGTGACTGCGCTCGACGGACGGGTCCGTCAGGCGCGCTACGGATGGCATGAAGCAACACGAGAAGCGGTCGTCGAAGTGGCGGAAGCGTCCGGATTGATGCTCGTCGATCGGTTCGACCCGTGGCGGTACAGTTCTTACGGGACGGGGATGCAACTCAGACAAGCGATCGAACGCGGAGCGAGACGCATCACGATCGGTCTCGGCGGCAGTGCGACCGTCGATGGTGGCAAGGGCGTGCTCGAAGCGCTAGGCGTCCGTTTCCTCGATGAGTCCGGACGAGTGCTCGAACCGTTCCCGAACGGACTCGAGCGCGTGAAGCACGTTGACTGGTCCGGTCTGATGCCGGAGGCGAAGCACGTCACGTGGCGAATCGCCTCGGACGTGACGAACCCGCTCCTCGGACACGTGGGCGCGGCGACCGTATTCGGTCCACAAAAAGGTCTAGCACCAAGTGACGTCGGCCACTATGACGACTTGATGAGCGCTTACGCTGCTTGTTTCGATCACGCCGATACGGCGATCGCCGGGGCGGGAGCAGCTGGGGGCATCGGTTTTGCGATGTACCAACTCGGGGCGACGTACGTGAATGGCATCGAGGAAGCGATGCGTTGGTCATCGTTTGACGCGCAGCTGCATGGGGCCGATTGGTTGATCACGGGGGAAGGTAAGTTCGATGAACAGACACTGCACGGGAAAGCGCCATACGGTCTGGCCCGCCTCGCACGAACACATCATGTCCCGACGCTCGTATTCACCGGCCAGACCGACATGACGGCACTCCCGGAAGTCGGGATTGAAGCCATTTTCCCGATCATTTCCCGGGTCATGTCGCTTGAGACGGCGATGATGGAAGTGGCACCGCTCTTGACGAACGCGGTCAGCCGGGCGTTTCGATTAATTGAAAAAACGTCTAAACCGTGACGGTTCAGACGAATGACTCATAGTGGACGGTTTTTAAGTAGATCGCGAATCTCTGAGAGCAACTGTTCTTCGCGCGACAACTCTGGCTCTGGCGTCTCTTCGATCGCTTGCTCGCGCTTCAGGCGATTGATCCCTTTGACCATCATGAACAAGGCGAAAGCGATCAGGAAAAACTTGACGATCTCTTGCAGAAAGTTGCCGTATGTGACGCTGACGCCGAGCACGGTGACTGCGAGCGTCGAGAAATCGATGCCGCCGATCAGGATGCCGAGTAACGGCATGAAGATATCGTTGACGAGCGACGTGACGATCGCCGTGAAGGCGGCCCCGAGGATGAAGGCGACAGCGAGGTTGATCATATTACCTTTGATTGCAAAGTCTTTGAATTCTTTCCACATGAAATGAATCCTCCTTTTACAATGAATACCCTCACGTTAGCATATTATTTAGGGCAAGCCGTATCTTTTTTCGCACGGACGCTCGACTGCCAGAGGACGGGGCGCTTGTTCGACATTTCTAGATACGTTACACTTATAAAGAACTTATGAAACAATTTTAATACCTGGTACTAATATGTTATAATCAGATCAGCTGAAAGGATGAATGGACGTGACGAACGAAGAACAGAAGGGCTCGGAAGAAAAAGAGCCTAAAGAGCGGACGGAGCGAAAGCGCTTGTCGAACAACCGCCGTTTCCCGATTTTGTTACGCATCATCGTTGTCTTGATCTTGGCCGCCGCGATGCTCGCGATCGGTGCCATTATCGGGTACAGCGTGATTGGCGGAGGCGAGTGGAGAGACGTGTTCAACATCGACACGTGGCGCCATATCACCGATTTCTGGCTAACATCATAAGGGTGGTGGAACCATGTACACGATTGAACAGATTAAAGAAGTGATCCCGCATCGGTACCCGTTCTTGCTCATCGACCGGATTCTTGAGGTCGAAGAAGGCGAACGGGCCGTCGGTTTAAAAAATGTGACGGCGAACGAAGAATTCTTCAACGGACATTTCCCAGACTATAACGTCATGCCGGGCGTTTTGATCGTCGAAGCACTAGCCCAAGTCGGTGCGTTCGCGATGCTCAAACAAGAGTCGAACCGAGGTAAGCTCGCGTTCTTCGCAGGCATCGACAACTGTCGCTTCAAACGTCAAGTCGTCCCGGGCGACCAGTTGCGCCTCGAGGTCGAGATCTTGAAGGTGCGTGGTCCGATTGGTAAAGGACGTGCCGTAGCGACGGTCGACGGAGAAGTGGCGTGTGTTGCAGAACTGACTTTCGCCTTGAAGTGAGGGGAAACGAGATGCGTGTATTAGTGATTGCCTTGATGCTTGGATTAGCGACAATTGTCGGATGCCAACAGATGAAGACAGAAGAAGCGACAGAAGAGAACGTCGTCTTCGAACAGACGGCGGGCGATGCGATGATCGACAAGCGGGCCGGACAGTCTGAATCGATTGCCGTGTCGCTCGAGCGGACGAACAGCTCGACGATGCTGTTCACGATCCGAATGCTCGAAGACCGTCGGCTCGACCCGACGACGGTGATCAGCTACGAAGTCGATGGCACGCGCGTACCGATCCCATTCGGTGAACTCGTCGCCGAGCGTGAAGGTGACGTGCGGACGTACGTCTATCAAGCCGACATGAACCCTGAATTGTTCGTGCCGGAGACGCTCCCGTTGTTCCATATCGGAGAAGAAGGTGAGGCGGAAGTCTCGATGCCGCTCGAAGCTGTGAATTCGACAAATGAATAAAAAACGGATGATTTTGTCGAAAATCGTCCGTTTTTTGTTTACTCTTTTTTAGTTTCCTCCGATATACACAGTAAGGAACTAGGAGGGGAACTTATGAGACAAACCAAACCACAGTCACTGCAAAACCGGATTCTTGTGGCGATGCTCGCTTTTGTGACGCTACTCATCGTCATATTCGGGGTCACTCAATACGTGAGTACGAAACATACAGTGCTTAGTTCGATGCAGGCCGTCTTGCTAGAAGACGCTGCTCGGATCAGCGAGGCGATAGATGAGGACGCGTATGCGGCGTTTTTACAAAATCCGGAGAAGAATGAGCGATTCGAGCAGTTTCGGGAACAGCTCGATACGTATCGCACACAAATCGGGGCGATGTACGTCTACACGCTCGCATTGGACGGTGAGGAGCTACAAATCATCGTAGATGGAATGAGTGCTACGGACGCGGTCGAGATTGGGACACCGGTGACTGCAACTTCGCTCGAAGACGCACAGCCGGCGTTTGAAGGTGGAACCGGCACGACACCGATCATCGAAGACCCAGAGTTTGGGAACTATATGACGGTACTCGTCCCGATCAAGCAGGGGAATGAAGTCATCGGTGTCATCGGCATCGACAAAAGCGCGGACGATGTTGCGGCGGTCACGACTGACGTATTACGTGAAAGTCTGCTTCCGGTACTCATCGGGCTCGTCATCTTGCTCGGTCTCGCCTCGGTCATCATCTGGCGTTACCTCGGTTGGAAATTGCGTCCGCTCCGTGACCTTGAACGCGTCGCGACGCATATCGCCGGCGGCGACTTGGCGACGGCGTCGGTTGAGATAAACAACATTCAACTGCGTGCGAATGATGAAATCAAGCGCCTCACTGCCTCGATGGACCAAATGACGAAGATGTTGAAAGGGTTGATCTCAAACCTACAGACGTCAGCACAGACGGTCCGGGATGAGAGTGGCAACGTCGCGAGCATCTCAGAGGAAGTGAACGACGCCTCGCGACAGATTGCGTTCACAATGGAAGAAATCGCTGGGGGGGTCGAGAATCAGAGCGTGCTCACGATGAAGCTGTACGGACATATGAACGAGTTCTCAGGACTTGTCGAACAGACGGCGACGGACGGGCACGGCGTGAGCACTCAAGCGGAAGTCGTCAGTCGGGCGACGGCCGAAGGGCTGCAGCTCATGGAAGACGCTGTCGGGAAGATGACGAACATCCATACGCAAGTGAATGAATCGCAAGGCCAAGTGAAAGACTTTGAGCAACAGGCGGACGAAGTGACGGAGCTCGTCACGATCATCCGACAGATTTCGCAACAGACGAACTTGCTCGCCTTGAACGCGGCCATCGAGGCGGCCCGTGCCGGGGAGCACGGGAAAGGGTTCGCCGTCGTCGCCTCCGAAATTCGCGGTCTGTCGAATAGCGTCGCCCAGTCGGTCAGCGAGATCTCAGAGATCGTCGGCAGCGTCAAACGGAACTCGATCGCGCTCGGCGAGACGTTCACTGACAGTATGCACGCCGCCGAAGACGGCAGACGGACGCTCGAGGCGACGAAGCAGGCGTTCAATGAGATTGAGATGAGTGTCCGCGAGATGCAGCGGTTGACCGGGTCGATGCAAGGACAGCTCGGTCGCGTCAAGATGAACCAAGAAGACATCAAGCGAGGTCTTTCAGACATTGCGTCAATCTCGGAAGAGAGCACGGCCGGTAACGAGGAAGTGGCCGCCTCGACCGAACAGATGTCGGCGACGAGCGAGACGATGAACCGTCTCGTCAAAGACTTGTCGCTCACCGCGGAAGACATGCAACAAATGAGCCGTCAGTTCAAGCTATGAACAGTTTCAAGTCAGACATCCCTCCCGCGCGTCCGCTATAATGGGCGCAAGGGAGGTTTTTTCATGCAACGTGTCTCAAGCGAACTTACACAATTCCGCGGCAGTCATTATGACTTTGGCCGCTTTCAAGGTGAATATATCAAGCGAAGTAAGCTGCTCGAGAACCGGACCGATCAGTGGAAGCTGCGCGTCCCCCGGTTTGAGATCGACGACCGCGAGGCGAAACAAGCGTTCGACCGGTTCGCCCCACGGATTTGGGAAGAACTGCTCGGCCTGCAGGACGAGCTCGAACTGACGCTCGGCGATACGCTCCTTCACTTCGGTCATTTCCGGGTCAATAATCCGATCAGCGGTTGCTCGATTTTGACAGGGGACAACTTCCTCGTCCGCAACTACGACTATCATCCGATGACGTATGACGGGCGTTACAACGTGTTCCAACCGGACGAGGGCTACGCCGTCATCGGACCCGTCTCGCGCGTCACCGGGAGGATGGACGGGATGAACGAGCGCGGGCTTGCCATGGGCTACAACTTCATCAACCGGCGCCGCCCCGGCGACGGCTTCGTCTGTCAGATGATCGGACGGATGATCCTCGAGACGTGCGCGACGGTCGAAGAAGCGGTCGATCTGTTGAAAGACATCCCGCACCGTGGCTCGTTCACGTACGTCGTCCACGATAAATCGTCAAAGACACGTGTCATCGAAGCGACCCCGCGCGATATCCGCGTCCGCGAGTCGAACATTTGCACGAACCACTTCGAGCTGTTGCAGCACGAGAATCGTTACCATCTCGACGACTCGACGCGACGGATGATGGAGATCAAAATGTATCAACACATCGTCCAAGACGCCGAGAGCGCGTTCCGGCTCATGAACGACTCGGATAAAGGTGTCTTCTCCGAGCTGTATAAAAGTTGGGCCGGGACGATCCATACGGCCGCCTATTTCCCGGAGACGCTCGAGACGTGGTTCGCCCTCGGTGGCGACCGCGACCCGGTCATCTTTGATTTTCAGACGTGGCTCGACGGGGAGGATTTCAACTTGCACGCCCTCGACGGTGAGATCGCGACCGATATCGAGTTCGCGAACACGGTCCAACTTTGGCGCTGACTTCGGTCAGTGCTTTTTTTATGGAAACGGGGAATAGGAATACGAGGAGGGATTTATATGAAACGAATCGGATTATTGGCCATCATGCTCGGGTTGGTTGTCGTCCTCGGCGGCTGCGTGCCGGGTGACGGCTCCTACACGACGGACCCGGCCGGCTTCTTTTGGGGCGTCTGGCACGGCTGGATCGCACCGGTGTCACTGATTTTAGGGTTGTTCAATGACACGTATCGCGTCTATGAAGTGAACAACACCGGCTGGTTTTATGATTTAGGATTCTATATCGCCATCATCAGCGGTTTCGGTGGGGTCGCTGTGACACGGAGGAGCCGGGGATAAAACAAACGGGTTGGCCATTTATGGTCAACCTTTTTGTCACGACATCGCCATAACAAAAACATAAAAAACCCGATGGAATATCTAAAAAAAGCATAAACCGTGCTACTCTTTTTTTATAGGTGGTGATAGGAAATGCTACACCGGATTCGGGTGATGCGAGAGACATTTCGAGGAAGACTTTTGTTTGATTTCATATTACTTATACTCGTTTCGGGCCTATTCTCACTTGTGATTTATTTGGCGGACACGGTCCGAAACGTGAAAGATGAATTTACTCAACAAGAAGTTGCGACGAAACAGATGCAATCGATTGTGTTCGATTATATCGAACAAAGCCGTCAAGTCATTCAAACGGCTGCGGTCAATATCCGTTTATCTCGTGCGACTGCTCGATCGGGAGAATGGGAGCAAGCGATGCTCGACAATATTAAACGACACAATCCACGCTTCGAAAATCTCTATATTGCTGATTCGGAAGGGGAGACGACCTCATTTTCGCCGATGAACAATGAGGACGGTGTCTCGAATATTGGATTGGATTTTAGCAGTCGCTTTTACTTTGAACGCATTCAATCGAGTAAAACGACTTACGTGTCACATGTGTTTCAAGGAAGAGGCGGAAGTCGAAAACCGCTCATTGTCATTGCGACACCGATTTTCAATGAACGAGAGGACATGGAAGGTTATGTGCTAGGTGCACTCAATTTGGACGGGATTGGCGAAACGCTCATTGCTAACAATTTTAACGAACAGCAATATCCGGTCGTCGTCGATGATCGGAATCAAATCGTGTTTCATCCGGACGAATATCCGTTGACTAAAGTGAAAACGATTTCAACGAATCCGAATGAGACGGGGACATTACTGTGGGGAAACGTATGGCGTGTTTATGATGAAGGAAAGAAAGAATCACAGCTCGCTACTTATGCGGAAGTACCGAAGTATGAGTGGACGGTTTGGATCGCGCGTCCGGTCGGCAGTATTTTAGCTGCAACAGTCAACACGTTACTACCAAATACGATCCTGTTTTTAATCGTCGCGGCAATCATGCTCGTGCTCGGATTGGTTCTATCCCGAAAACTGAATCAATCCCTCGCCGATTTTGTCAATCAGACTGAATTGATGGTCGAGCGTGCCGAGGCGCCGGATGTAGTGGCTCATTTAAAATCAATTCATGCCCCAAAAGAAATCATTGGATTGGCCAGACAGTTTGCCGTGATGGCGGATGATGTTCGGTCCGGACAAGAAAACTTGAGGCAGTTGAACGACGCGCTTGAAGAAAAAGTTAAGTTGCGGACGCATGAACTCGAACAAAACAATCTTGAGTTACAGGCACTCAATCAATTTATGACATCGTTTCGTCATGCGCCAGACACGATTGCGCTCGTGCAGAGTACGTTGCACGAGGTATCAGCAATCTTGCCTTATCCGTTATTTGTATCGTTACCGAACCAGGTCATATCAAAAGACGCGATTTTATCTCAAGAAAGCTTATATGAATTCATCGAAACGCAACAAGACGCCTATCGCTTCCAAGTCAATGCGCTCTACTATGGCGGGCAAGCCAGCGGGATGTTACTCGTTGGATTAACGATGAATCAGACGATTTCGAAACGGGAGGATATTTTTCTGCATACGCTAGCGGATGCTTTCTCCATGTTGTTGGATAATAAGCTCCTCGTGGATGAAACGACGAAACAAAATGCGTTGTGGCATGCGACGTTAAGCAGCATGTCAGAAGGTGTCATCGTATTGAATGAAGACGGTGAGATTGAATATGTGAATCGTTTTATGGAAGTCTATTTCGACTTCCACTCATCGAGCCGGGCTGAAGACTGGGAGAAGCTCATGGACGAGTACAGGATGGAGAGAGAACCCCTGCGGTTATTAGTGGACGAGCAGATCTTTCAAATTCAGCCGTTCTCTGTAGTCGATGCAGCTAACTCGATCGGACAAGGGTATATCGTCCGAAATGTGACGCGTGAAGTCGAGATTGACCAGTTAAAAGACAATCTGATTTCGCTCGCCTCACACGAGTTTAAAACACCGCTCACAAACATCCGTGGCAGTGTCGAGACACTGATGCGAAAAGACGTGACGTGGGAAGCGCCTTTCCGTCATGAATTGCTGCAAGGGATTCAAGAAGATTCTCAACGGATTCGTCAGCTGATCGATGATTGGCTCGACATCACGAAGCTTGAATCGGGCAACTTTCCGGTCGAGATTGAGGCGGTTCTCTTGAAGCCTTACGTGGAAAGAATCATTCATGAGCTACAAATTGATGCGCATACGACTTATGACTGGCAAGGTCCGCCCGTCGTCGAAGTCGATTTTCATCGATTCCGTCAAGTGCTCGTCAACTTGTTGACCAATTCGGTTCGTTATAGTGACGGCCCACCAACCATTCACATCCAATCTTATGAATCAGATACGGATTGGACGCTCGTCATTGAAGATCAAGGGATTGGCATTCGCCATGATCATTTGGAACGGATTTTCGACCGGTTTTATCAAGTCGAAATGAAGTCGACACGGCGAAAAGGAGGAACCGGGCTCGGATTGGCGATATGCCAAGGCATCATTGAAGCCCATGGCGGAAAGATTTGGGCTGAGAGTGAACTCGGGCGGGGGACTCGATTCTTTCTTGAACTACCGAAAGGAGAAGATTGAAGCATGCAGACGATTGCGATTGTAGAGGATGAGAAGAAAATTGCTCGATTCGTGGCGGCCAATTTATCGTCGCTCGGGTACTCGGTCTATGACTATCCAGACGGTTCCTCTTTTTTGGAGGATGTCGATCGCCGTCAGGTCGATTTAGTACTGCTCGATATTATGATGCCTAATATGGACGGATTTGAAGTGTTACGCCGTCTCCGGACAGTCTCGGACGTTCCGGTCATTTTGTTGACTGCTCGGAGTCAGGCAAAAGATAAGGTAGATGGACTAAATTTAGGAGCGGATGATTATTTAACAAAACCATTTGCGCTTGACGAGCTGTTCGCCCGGGTGAAAGCCGTATTGAGACGGACGAAGGTGAGTGAGGCGCTAGAGAATACGGTCGAGATAAAAGGTTTGGAAATCGATCGTCTGCGCAACCGAGTGTTTCATCAAGGGCAAGAAGTCAAATTGACCCAAAATGAGTTCTCGCTCCTGTCAGAACTCGTAAAGCATTTAGATCAGGTAGTCCAACATCGTGAGCTACTTCAAGCTGTTTGGGGACCGGAATATGGCGGGGAAGTCGAGTATTTGCGTGTCACGATTGGACGCATCCGAAAGAAATTTAAAGCAGCCGGGGCTCTAGAGGCTGCCGATCAACTAAAAACGTATCCCGGTATCGGATACGCGTTACTCTCTTAAGCGCCTTAGGGTGCTTTTTTTATGGAATTGTTACGGCAAGACCTGTTCTGTTTATGCGTTTCTTATGGGCTGACACGTAAAGTGGGGTTGTAAGCGATACCAAAATACAGAAAGGAAGTAACCCCATGAGTACATCCCCAGTGTCTCAACCTTCGTTTGAAGCGAAGAAGGAACGAATCCCGTATTGGTGGAAAGTCATCGCGGTATTTTTCTTAGGTTGGATGTTTATGTACGCCGACCGAACAATTTTGAACCCGGTCATGCCGAACCTGGCCCAAGAGTTCGGGTTGAACAACGCCCAGCTCGGATTGGTCAACAGTGTATTCTTCCTCACTTATGCCATCGCCCAAATTCCTTCGGGCTCACTTGGTGATAAGTTTGGACGCAAACGAATTTTAGTTCCTGGATTTATTTTGTTCGGACTATTCACCGGGATCACCGGATTAGCTTCGACATTTCTCTTATTCATGATCGCCCGAGCGATCACAGGACTCGGAGAAGGAACGTATTACGGTCCTCAATACGCGTTGTCGTCTGAGGCGATTCCGAAGCAGTTTCTAACGATTGGGACTGCCATCATCAACAGTGGTATGGCACTCGGTATCTCACTCGGCTATATCTCATCGAGTTATTTGACGCTCGAGCTCGGCATGAGTTGGCGAACGCCATTTTACTTCATGACGATCCCGACGATTTTAACAGGGATTTTGATTTGGTACGTCGTCAAAGAGAAGCGACCAGAACGTGTCGCGAACACGGTCGGAAAATCAGATTTCTCAATCATGAGCCTGTTCAAAAATCGTAACTTGCTCGCGACATTTGTCATGGTGTTCTGCTCACTTTATGGATTCTTCATGATTCTCACTTGGCTCCCGCAATACTTACAAGTAGAGCGTGGCTTCCAAGGCAGTGATGTCGGCTTCATCTCGTCACTCGTCCCATGGGCGTCTATTCCGGGGGCACTATTGATCGGTTATCTGTCAGACAAGATGGGCAAGAAAAAACCACTCGTATTCGTTCTCGTCCCATTGTCCATCGCCTCCATCTTGGCGGTCGTCTTCGTTGAGAGCACGCCACTGCTCTTCGCGGCGCTCATCCTGTATGGATTGACTGGAAAGTTAGCGCTTGACCCGGTCCTGCTCTCATTCGTGGCGAACAACGCTCCGAAAAAAGTGTACGGAACCGTCTTCGGTGTCTATAACTTTGTCGGGATGACGTCGTCGATTCTGGCACCTTATCTTACTGGATATTTAGTCGATCAATCGGGATCGATGCAAACCGGCTTTTACTTGGCGGCCGTCTTACTCGTCATCGGAATGATCGCCATGTTATTCACAAAAGAAACCGTCAAACCGGCGGAAGCATAAGGAGAGAAACGTATGTTGACAACAATCATTCAAGCAAACACGTATCAAGACTCCGTCACGTTGATGGTGTTATCGAACCACGTCTCGAGTCTCGAAGGCATCAATAAAGTCTCAATCATGATGGGGACACCGGCCAACCTCGACATCTTTAAAAGTACAGGATTCTATACAGAAGAGTTAGAGGCGGCGACGCCACAAGACATGTGTATCGTCGTCGATGCGGAAACCGATCAGACCGAACCACTTTTGAAAGCAATCCATGATTTCCTGAACAACCAAACGAAACAAGCAGGTGCGGATAAGACAGAAGTCCGGTCGTGGAAAGCGGCGCTCGAAGAACTGCCGGGAGCGAACTTGGCGCTGTTGTCGATTCCTGGACAATACGTCGAATACGAGACACGAAAAGCACTGAACCAAGGCTTGAACGTTCATATCTTTAGTGACAATGTCCCTGTCGAAGTGGAACGTGAACTGAAACAGCTCGCCGATGACAAAGGACTGCTAGTCATGGGTCCTGACTGCGGTACCGCATCACTCGCAGGTATTCCGCTCGCCTTCACCAACGTGGTCCGGGAGGGGCGTGTCGGAATCGTCGGAGCCTCAGGGACAGGAATTCAAGAAGTGGCAACGTTGATTGATCGTCTCGGTGGCGGGGTCTCCCATGCAATCGGAACGGGCGGACGTGACTTGTCGACCGAAATCGGCGGAATCTCGATGAAAGCCGGCATTCGGGCACTTGCGGAGGACGTGACAACGGACACGATCGTTGTTATCTCAAAACCACCTGCGAAAGAAGTGCGCGAAGAGATTGAGCAGCTGCTTCAACAAGTCAACAAACCGGTCGTGGCCTTCTTCGTCGGGGACCACGGACTCGCGCCTGTCAACCACGTCGTCTATGCAGACACATCGGAAGAAGCGGCATTGCTTGCGCTTGGAAAATCGACGCAGGAACGGAATCGGACCGAAGTCACCTCGAATGGGGCGTCACGAATCATCGGCCTGTTCTCAGGGGGAACGTTGGCCGCGGAGACGGCTGATTTGATGGGCCTCTCATTCGGTGTGGAGGCAGATCGTGAGCATCGGGACGGCTTCTCGTTTGACTATGACGGGAACGTCGTCATCGATTTAGGGGATGACGTCTACACGCAAGGGAAGCCACACCCAATGATTGATCCGTCGACACGAATCGACTTCATCAATCGCTATTGTGATACAGATGAGTCAATCGTGCTCCTGTTGGATAACGTCCTCGGATATGGTTCGCATGAGAACATGGCCGGTGCACTGCTCCCGACGTTAACAAAATTACAGGCAACTCGTCCGAACGTAGAGGTGATTGTCAACGTTTGTGGTACCGAGCAGGATCCACAGCGTTACAGTGCCCAAAAGCAACTCTTTGAAGCAGCTGGTATCCTCGTCGCCGAGAGTAACGTGGCAGCTGTCGAATATGCACTTCGAATGATTGGGAAAGAAGTTCCACAGTTCAAACAGAAAACAGTTCCATCTGTAGAACCGAGCACACATAAAATTGAGTCGTCAGAAGCAATCCAGCAGTTGCTGCGCGCACCTAAAGTCGTCAACTTAGGACTTCGTTCTTTCGCAGATGCCGTAATTAGTGAAGGCGGTCACAGCGTTCAGTACAACTGGCAACCGACAGCCGGCGGAAAACCACATCTTCAGCGCTTGTTAGCGCTCATGTCTTGAGGAGGAAATAAAATGAGTATCGGAGCGATGATTCAAGAAGCAAATGACAAGGTGATTCAAACGATTATCGGAGGACAACCGTTTTTGACGGACGTCGTCCCAGCCCACACGGTCATTCCAGAATTGAAAGAAAAAGTACTTCTCCATGCTGGCCCACCGATTGCGTACCAAGACATGACGGGGCCGATGAAAGGAGCGGCCATAGGGGCGATCATCTTTGAGCAGTGGACCGACGATTATGAAGAGGCGGAAGCGATGCTCGAGCGCGGAGACGTGACGTTCATCCCGTGTCATCATGTGAAAGCGGTCGGACCGATGGGCGGGATCACGTCTGGACATATGCCGGTCCTCGTTGTCGAAAACCGAAACGGAAGTGCGAAAGCGTACTGCACGATGAACGAAGGAATCGGAAAAGTGATGCGGTTTGGTGCCAACGATGCAGAAGTCATCGCACGCCTCCACTGGATGAAAGACGTCCTGGGGCCGGTCCTCTCACAAACGTTGAAACAAGCAGGCGACGGGATCAACTTGAACGTCATCATCTCGAAAGCCATCACGATGGGGGATGAGTTCCACCAACGAAATATCGCGGCCTCGGTGTTGTTGCTAAAAGAATTGGCACCTTACCTTATGTTGGCGGACATCGATGAAACGGAACGACGTGACGTCTTGCAGTTCTTGGCCGATACCGATCAGTTCTTTTTAAACGTCATGATGGCGACCGGAAAAGCAATCCTAGACGAGGCTCGACGGCACGAAGCGGGCACGATCGTGACGGCTATGACCCGAAACGGGAAAGATTTTGGAATTCGAATCAGCGGTATGGGGGACGAATGGTTCACGGCACCCGTCAACATGCCGGAAGGCTTGTTCTTCACAGGCTACAGCCAAGACGATGCGAACCCGGACATCGGTGACAGTGCGATTGCGGAAACGTATGGGGTCGGTGGGATGGCGATGGTCGCTGCGCCAGGTGTTACGCGGTTCCTCGGCCGGGCAGGATCGAGCGAAGCGCTCGCAATCAGTGAAGAGATGAACGAAATTTGCGATCGACATAACCCGAACTTGAGTATTCCATCATGGGATTTCCAAGGTGCCTGCGTCGGTATTGATATCCGGAAAGTCGTCGAGACCGGGATCACACCAATCATCAATACAGGAATCGCACACCGGGAGCCAGGTATCGGCCAAGTCGGTGCGGGAACGGTTCGTGCTCCACTGGCCTGCTTCGAGAAGGCGCTCGAAGCATACGCTGAAAAATTAGGACTGGTGCAACACGCATGAGACAAATCGGGGCGGCGTACAGTACGTATGCTGCCTCTCTCCTTCAAGAATTCCCCCAAGCGTTACAAGTCGAGGCCGTCTTTCGAAACGGTTATAACCTGCGAATGGGGGGACACTTGATTTACATCGGTACGACGAAGAACGGACATACGCCTTTTGGAATTCATGTGAAGACGGTCGATCGATTGGAGTGGAGAGTAGGAGATTGTCTATTGGCGGGCATCGGTGCGACAATTCACCACGTGCCGAGCGGGATAACGATCTATCCAGACCAGGTGTTGAAAATGAACATGGAACGTATCGAGCCAAAGCGCTATGAACTGGCCTTAAACCTCAGGCAGATGGAGGCACGATTGCGCGAACTCGGTCACGACTGGAGTTACGCCTATGAAGAGAGACGAGAACCGCTGTACGAATATTTGACGAACATCGGTCAAGCAGAAGGGAAACGTCTGATCGGCTACGGCAAAGGACTGACGCCGAGCGGCGATGACGTCTTAATTGGCTATATGGCCGTATGTGAGGTATTGGGACGGCCGATGAAATGGCAGAACGATTACGTGATGACAGCTAAATATCGAACGACACGAAGTTCTGTCGCTTTTTATGAGGCGGCACTGCGGGGAGAATATACGAGCGAATTAAAAAGGCTGATTACAGTGCTGTTGACCGAATCGTTCTCAAATTGTGAGGTTGAATGGGAACGTCTCATCACGTTTGGGAGTTCATCAGGACAGGATACTGCGCTCGGAATATATTTGGCATTGAAACAAGAAATGGAGGAATTAGACAGATGAAAAAACGAATTGTCATTGCTCTCGGAGGGAATGCGATTTTAACGGACGATGGGACGGCAGAAGCACAACGACACGCCATCATGGAAACGGCGCGTCACATCGCCGACTTGGTCGAGGCAGGACATGAAGTCGTGCTCAGTCATGGGAACGGCCCCCAAATCGGTGCGATTTTGATTCAACAACAAATGGCGAATTCGGAGAAGACACCGGCGATGGATTTAGGGACGTGCGGAGCGATGTCGCAAGGCATGATCGGGTATTGGTTCCAACAGCTATTGAAGAACGAACTCGCCCGTCGAGGCATGGAGCGACAAGTCGTCGCGATGATCACGCAATCGGAAGTCGCCTTATCAGACCCTGCATTCGATCATCCGACAAAGCCGATTGGCCCGTTTTATACTGAGAAGGAAGCGGTCGAGATGCGTATGAAAGGCGATGTGATGGTCGAGGATGCGGGACGCGGATATCGAAAAGTCGTCGCCAGTCCGAAGCCGATCCGTATCGTTGAGGCACCGGTCATTCAAGACTTGCTTGATGCAGGCCATCTCGTCATCGCTGCAGGTGGGGGCGGCGTCCCTGTCGTCCGTGAGCAATACACGCTTCGAGGCGTGGAAGCTGTTATCGACAAGGACTTTGCCGCCGCGCAGCTGGCCCGGTCGATTGAAGCAACGCATTTGATGATCATCACGGGAGTATCTAACGTCTACATCCACTTCAATCAACCGAACCAAGAGAAATTGGAGACCGTCTCGACGTCTCGTCTTGAACAGTTGATTGAGGAGAATCATTTTATGGCCGGTAGTATGTTGCCTAAAGTAGAGGCGGCCCTCCAGTTTGTTGAAGCTGATTCGAATCGAGAAGCGGTGATCACAGACGTCGCTTCGTTAAAAGGGGCGATTGCGGAAACGGAAGGGACGCGGATCCGGTACGACATCGCTTCTGCGGATGTTGTCTATTGACCGATTACATCTATATACGAACAGCCCCTTTCTTTATAACGAATAAAGAAAGGGGCTGTTGTTGTGAGAGGGGTTGCTCAATTAGGATTGCGTTTTGCGTCCACTCACCGCGACCGTACGATAATCGCGAGAATCAGGTCCGCGCTGGTCAGAGACGTCTGTCATACCGAGCGTCTTGGCGGAAGGGATGAGCTGTTCCCGGACGAGCGTCGTGATCCCGTCCCAGGTCACGTCGCCTTTCCCGTCACAGTACGTGATGACGAACGAGCCGCCTGGTTTGAGGACACGTTCAATCTCGGAGAGCGTCTTCGTCAAGTCTTTCCAGAAGTAGAGCGTATGGATGCTGAAGACGTGATTGAAACTCCCTTCCGGAAACGGGAGTGTCTCGAGGTCGCCTTCGACGACCTCGGCTCGCCCTGCTTGCAAGGCCGCTCGATTTCGTTTTGAGGCTGAGCGGACGATGGTCGGGGAACGGTCGAGCCCGGTCACGTGCACCTCATCAAAGCTACGAAGCATTTGCGCGATCGCGTCACCGGCTCCACAACCGAGGTCGAGGATGCGGTCGCCCGGCTGAACCGCCAACTGTTCAATCGTCCAGTCGACTTCGACCCGGTGTTGGCGAACCATCTTCTCGCCGATGTACGTCCCGACGATACCGCGCGGGTTCTCGTATTGGCTGTCGACCCATGTTTGCAGACGTTTCGGGCGCATCGAACCATTCCTTTCTAAATGAAGCAGATGTAAATTGAGTGTAACACAATCAAAAAAACAGAGAGGGGATGAATCCGTGCGCTCATTTTGGATCTTCGGCAATCAGTTATCACACGACCTCGAGATGCTCGAACATGTCAAAGCCGATGACGTCATCGTCATGATCGAGGCGACGTCACGGGCGATGTGGCGGAAGTATCATAAACAAAAGCTCGTCCTCATCTTCTCGGCGATGCGGCATTTCGCCGAGGAGCTACGCGAGCGCGGCTTCACCGTCGACTACCACGAGGCCGACTCGTTCCAAGACGCGTGGGACGACCACTTCAGCCGCTTTAATCCCGATGCGATTCACTACACGGCCGTCACCGATGAGCCGATGGAGCGGAAGCTGAAGCAGTTCGGAGACCAGCACGAGCTCATCGAACATACGGACGTGCCGCTCTTCTATTTAACGAAGCAAGAGGCCGTCGACACGCTCGGCAGCGAGCCGTGGCGGATGGACCGGTTCTACCGTCATATGCGCAAACGGTTTGACGTGTTGCTCGAAGACGGGAAGGCAAAAGGCGGCAAGTGGTCGTTCGACGCGGATAATCGCCAGCCGCCAAAATCCGGGCTCACGTTCCCACCGGCCATCCACTTCCGACCTGACGCCATCACGACAGATGTGATCCGAAAAGTCGAGACGACGTTTTCCGACCACCCTGGACAAATCGAACCGTTCGCTTGGCCGGTGACGCGGGACGAGGCAAGGCGAGCACTCAAGCGTTTCGTCGACGAGCGGCTCGAGACGTTCGGTCCGTATCAGGATGCGATGTTGACCGAAAACCCGGAGATGTCGCACAGTCTGTTGTCGGCGGCGATCAATGTCGGACTGCTGACACCGCATGAGGTCGTCGAAGCGGCATGCGCGACCGACGCACCCCTCGCTTCAGTCGAAGGGTTCGTCCGCCAAATCCTCGGTTGGCGGGAATACATGCGCGCCGTCTATGTGGCGTTGATGCCCGATTATCGAGACGTGAACACGTTCAACCACGAGCGTGACTTACCGGGTTTGTTTTGGGACGCGGAAACGGACCTGAACTGTATGCACGAGAGTCTGAAGCCGGTCGTCGAGCGGGCGCACAATCATCACATCCAGCGGCTGATGGTGCTCGGTAACTATGCGACGCTGTTCGAGATCTCACCACAACAGACGAGCGACTGGTTCAACGAGATGTACATCGATGCCTACGACTGGGTCGTGTTGCCGAACGTGCTCGGGATGGCGCTCCACGCTGATGGGGGACGTCTTGCGACGAAGCCGTACATCGCCTCAGGCAAATACATCGACCGGATGAGCGACTATTGCAAAGGCTGTAAGTATAACCCGAAACAGACGACCGAGGCTGACGCCTGTCCGTTCAACGCCCTGTACTGGAACTTCATCGACAAGCACGAGGAACGCTTCTCGAACAACCAACGTATGAAGATGATGGTCCGCAACTGGCAAGGGCGTGACGACGACGTCAAAGCCGACATCTTGGCGAAGGCGCGACAGACATTGACCGATTCCCCGTGAATCGGTTTTTTTACGTCGTCTTCATAAACTTTTGCAAACCGTTCATAGGGGCTTTACATTTGTCCGGTACGATAAGGCTTGTGAGGCCCCTCATGCCAAGTGAATAGCATTCGGTAGAACATTCGAGAGACCAGCAGAAGCCCACACGTCCGTGACGTCATGTTTCTGTTGGTCCTTTTTTAGAAAGGAATGATTCAGATGAATAGCGATATGCACGCAGTAGAACTTGAAACAAAACAAGGTGATCCTTGTTCGAGTCAACCTAACTCTCAAACGTGGGATGCTATCCCTTCCATCTCTCTTCCGATCGTGACATACAACGTGGTGTGCCGCCCCATTACCGTCTACCATGGACAGTTTGATGCGTCTGCCGTTCGATTGGACGTGACACTTCAGAAGAGCGACAAGCAGAGTTCAATATGAAATCGCTCCAGCTACAACATGTTAGAAAAAAGTATGGGGACCGTGAAGTCATAAGCGAGCTTGATATGATGGTCGAGGCGGGCGAATGTTTTGCGATTGTCGGCCCATCAGGCTGCGGAAAAAGTTTGCTCCTTCGCATGATTGCTGGTATGGAGTCGCCGACGAGCGGGACGATCCGCATTGACGGTGTCGCGACGAATCGGTTGAAACCGAAGGAACGAGAGGTGGCGCTTTTGTCCCAGCAGGACACGCTCTATCGCTTTTTGACCGTTGAGCAAAACATGGCATGGGCATTGCGTGGAAGAGGCTTGACACGTTCCGTGCGACAAGACCGATGTCGTCAGATGGTCAATCTGTTTGAACTGTCCGACCTGATGAAACGAAAAGCATACGAACTCTCAGGGGGGGAACGACAACGGATTGCTTTGGCTCAAGCGCTCAGCACGGAATCGCAGATCTACTTGCTCGATGAACCGTTCTCGAACCTTGATGTCAAACTTCGAACGGAACTTCGCGCGAAGCTTAGGCAATGGCAACAACATTTTGGTCTGACGTTTCTGTACGTGACCCAAGACCAGAGCGAGGCGATGTTGATGGCGGACCGAATGATGATCATGAATAACGGTCGCGCTCAGCAAATCGGTAAACCGCTCGACTTGTACAACAAGCCGGCGAATACGTTCGTCGCATCGTTCCTCGGTACACACCCGATGAACTTGACGCCTGTGACACGAAGTGACAAGGGATGGTCTGTCAACGACGGTCGTCTGTTCCGTCCCTTATTGGTCACGGAAATAGAACAGGCGATACTTGGAGTCCGACCCGAGCACATCCTGCCGGCGGGAGCAGATGTGACCTTTTATGCCGAGTTGAAAAGGATTGAAGTACTCGGTGCGGAAACCATGCTCACGTTTCATTTAGGGGATGCCGAGTGGATTGCCAAATGGGCCGGTCAATGGCCGCTCGCAATCGGTGAAAAAGTGGCATGTTACGTCGCGCCCCGTCATATGACGTTGTTCGACGAGAACGGAAACTGTCTCGAGGCGCGTCCGTCGAAGCTGTTCGAGACGCTCGAAATCAGGCGATGAACGAGAAGTAAGAAGCGGGGACAGCACTGTAGATTCATAGGAAAGAGGCCACCGGGAGCAACTGATTCGCTCCTGATGGCCTCTTATCATTTGTGATGCTCGTGTTTTTTATTAATAACGATGAAGCGTTGCGGTCACATCCCCAGTCAGTTCGTGGGTACGTTGATTGCTCGGGTAGACCCGACTTGAGAAGACGAATTCCCCGTCATTGACGAACACTTCGATTGAAGAAGCGTCGACGAAGATGCGGAACGTACGACCGTTCGCTTGCAGTCGGCGCACTTCTCGTCCGCGTGTCAATTCGAGTCTGTCGCCTGTTTTCGAGAAGGTAGCGGCCTTCCCGAAACAGGAGAAACAAAAGTCTCCTTGAGCTTCGACTGTAAGTTCAAACGCATCACCTTCAAATTTGGGTCCAGCCACACGATGACTGGTCTGGCGAAGGGACATCATTTCTTCGATTGGGGTCATGTATACCTGTCCATTTCGAAGCGACAATTCTCGCGGGATCGTCATTTGGTTCGTCCATCCCTCGATTTGTTCAGGCCAGTCGCGTTCCCACATAGCGTTCCAGGCGATCAAGATGCGTCGTCCTCGTTCGTCAAGGAACGTTTGGGCGGCGTAAAAATCGTGGCCGTAATCGAGTTCGGTAAAAGTGCCGTGTGTGAAGAGCGGGGCGTTCAAGTCAAGGTGACCGACGAAGTACCCGCACTGATGTAAGTTATGATACCGATCACCGTCTTGCTCCATCCCTTGGGGTGAAAGGAGCAAGACGTCGTGACCGTCAAGGTGAAACAGGTCGGGACATTCCCACATCCAACCGTGTTCGCCCGTCTCCCCAGCGATAACGCCGCGCTCAGACCAATGAATGGCATCGTCCGAGTCATAGAGGACGACTTTTCCGTCTGTCGCGTCACGCGTACCTAGTACCATGTAGTAGCGCCCGTCTTGTTCCCATACTTTCGGGTCGCGGACGTGAGCGTTACCCCGTGCGGGTTCGCCGGAGATGATTGGATTGTCTAAATGCTTTTTGAACGTGTTGCCATCTGCTGACGTGGCGAGGCATTGAACTTGCCTGAGCGCCTCGCGTTTCTCATCAAGCCACACGTTGCCGGTATAATACAAGTGAAGTACGCCGTCTTTCACGAGGGCGCTCCCTGAGAAGACCCCGTCCTGGTCATAGTCTAGACCGGGACGAAGGGCGATTGGTTTGTGCTCCCAACGAATGAGGTCGGTCGACGTGGCATGTCCCCAGTGCATATCGTCCCAGTCTACCCCGAACGGATGGTACTGATAGAACAGATGATAGACACCATTATACTGGCACAGTCCATTCGGGTCGTTCATCCAACCGAACGGCGGGGCGAAGTGATAGTGGGGACGAAACGTCATACCGACAGCACTTCGCTCGTGAAAGCGTCTACGATTAAACGTTCTTCGCCATACACTTCGATTGTGACGGCATCATCTGTTGGTTGACGTCGAGTGATCGTCACTTTTTCTTGCGTCGCCTTCACGTCGAGCGTCTCGCCTTGCCAGTCGATTGAGAACGTGAGTGAGGTCCAAGCTTTCGGGAGCATCGGCGAAATTCGAAGCTTGCCGCCTGTCATACGGACACCGCCGAAGCCATTGACGACTGCTTGCCAAATGCCACCAAGCGAAGCAGCATGGATACCGGCGTCTGACGTCTTCATGTTCGGGCCGAGATCGATTTCAGAGGCGCGGCGGAACAAATCGTATGCCAATTCTTGATCGCCGAGATCAGATGCCAAAACACTATGTGTCGATAAAGACAGTGACGAATCGTGCAACGTTTTCGGTTCATAATAGTTCCAGTTGGCGCGTTTCACGTCCGCAGAGAACAGATCTTCCAACAAATACATGAGAATCATAACGTCTGCTTGTTTAGACACTTGAATCTCGTTCACTTGTTCAAGGTTATAGTCGAGGAACAGCGAACCGACGTTCTCTTGATTCTTATACTTCGTCAAGTCGATGATCTCTTTTTGTAAATAGGTGTCGTCTTGTGGCAACACCCCGTCCTCGCGTACTTGTGGCAAGTAAATTAAGTCGAGCACGTGACGGAAGCGTTCGTCCGCCGTTTCTAGGTCGAGTTTGTCGTTCAACTGCTCGAAAAGTTCAGGTTTATCCGTACGGAGCAACTCGACATACTCGATTGCCTTGTTAATGTTCCAGTGCGCCGTATAGTTCGTGAAGGCGTTGTTATCGACGTGCTCTTTATACTCGTCTGGTCCAACTACTTCGTTGATCTCATAGCGCTTTGTTTCTTCATCCCACTCTAAGCGGCTTGCCCAGAACTTGGCTGTGTCGATAAGCAGTTCATACCCGTAGCGATCCATAAAGTCCTGGTCACCGGTGACATGGTAATACTGCCAAGCGGCGAAGGCGATGTCTGACGTGATGTGCTGCTCGATGAAGCCCGACCAAATTTTCGTTGCTTCACCTGTGACGATATCGGCCGCGCCCCAGATCGGTGTGACTTCACCATCATCAAGCCATGCCGACTCCCACGGGAACATGGCACCCTCGTATCCGTTCTCTTTCGCTTTGCGATGAGCGCCGGAAAGTGATTGGTAGCGGTACTCGAGCAGGCTGCGAGCGATTTTTGGGTTCGTATACGTGTAATACGGGAGAATAAATATTTCCGTGTCCCAGAACGTATGGCCTTTATACCCTTCGCCCGACAAGCCTTTCGCACCGACGTTCATCCGATTATCATGTTTCGGTGTCATGACGGCCAAGTGGTACTGTGCGAAGCGGATTGCGAGCTGGTCGAACATCGCGTTCGATTCGATTGCAATCGGGGCGTGCTCCCAGACAAGCTCGTTCCAAGTCTGGATATGCTCCTCGAGCAAGCGGTCGTATCCCATCGCCTCGATTTCTTTTGTCACGTTGAGCGCGTGATTCGCGAGTTCTTCGGTCGTCTCGACCGTCAATTCTTTGTCGCGTGATGTGAAGATGGTCGAATACTTCTCAATCGTCAACGTCTCGTCTTGGGGGATGATCATGTCCGAGTAGTCAAAGAAGATTTTACGACGATCCATCTTGATGATTGATTTTGGCTCGATTGTCTCATTGAGCATAAAGTGGTGCACGCTATGGAACGCGAAGTCGATGCCCGATTCGGTCGTCGTCTGAATTTGTTGCATGAAACGCCCGTCATATAAGCGTTTAGCCCCTTCGAGGAAATGTTGAACCCCGCTGTTTGTCGTTTGACCGTTTATGCCTGACGTAAGGGCGAGTACTGTCTGTTGCTTCGGCGTGATAGATACGCGTTGGGCGATACTATGCAAGTTCGCCATCGAGACGAACCGCTTGAAGACGAGTTCGAACACATCACCGTTTGGACTTTCCCACGTCACTTCTCGAATGAGTTCCGCTTGTTTTAGGTTAAGAGTGCGACGATAGGCGTGGATCTTTCCTTGTGTCAAATCGAAGCGAACCCCGTTCAATTTAAATTCCATCCATAAGACATCCGCCGCATTTGGCAGTTCTGTCACTTCGTTCGCCGCAAATTTATTGAACGTTCCGGCGACGAATAAGTTTCGTGTCTCGTTCGCATAATGTTCTTCTGTAACGGACCGTAGCCCCATATACCCGTTTCCGAGTGAAAACACCGTTTCGCCTTTGCCGAGCCACTCTGGTCGGAAACCGTCCTCTGAGACGAGCCAATTTTGTAAATCACCTGTGCCAGTCGTATAGTTCATCAGTGTGTTTGTCACGGTATAACCTCCTGTATGATAAAGCGCTTTCTTGATTCGACCCCATTTTATCCGAAACGTTTCGGATGTTCAACCACTATTTTTGATATATTGGGTTTATTCGAATGATAAATCGTGATTTAATGGGGTTAGAAACGTTTTAGGAAAGAGGTTTGTCATGGAGCAATTAGTTGCAAGTTTGGGATTTCGATTCGATCAAGTGAAAATGTGGCGCGACCAATCGATCTGGAAGTCGGTCTTTTACGTTTTGATCGCACTGTTGATCTCGAATACGATTGTTTACGGTGTGAAGTGGGTGAATCAATCTACTCAGCTGGTCGAGTTGCCGGCTTTTTCGGTGACGGATGCTGGATTGCAGTATGAGGAGGCGTTCGTTTTCGACGTGCCGGTACTTGATTTGACAGTCATGGTCGGGGAGGAAATACCGACGAACACGAAACAGACGCTATTGCTAGTGGATGAGGGGTGGGTCTTCAAACGGAGCGGTGTGGAGACGGAATTGAACGGTTACACGTCACTCTTGTCGTTCACCGGGAGCAGCGAACTATCCGAGCGTGACGTTCAAAGCGTATTGGAAGACTTAAACTGGTTTTACCCAGTCTATATTTATGGATCGATCCTGCTCGACCTTGTTGTTCATCTCATCTTGATTTCCTTGTTGGCGCTAGCTGGTCTCAGCTTCAAACGCTTCGTGCCAATCCGCTATAAGGAAGCGTGGACGATCACGGCGTATGGTATTACAGCTCCGCTCGTCGCTCGTACCATCATCGACCTATTACCGGTCAACGTCCCGATGCTTGCGGTGCTGTATTGGGCTACAGTTGGAATTTTTGCATTTATGACGATACGAAAAATCGGCGATGACTAATCATCGCCGATTTTTCGTGACTGATTCTCGTAAAACGAGTTGGTTATTGACGAACGCCTCGTGGGGGACGTCTTTTCCTTCGACAATATGAACGACCATCTCCGCTGCCGCCCGGCCCATTTCATACGGTTGTTGACCGATTGTCGTGAGTGGTGGCGATACGTATTGGGATAACAAGATGTTATCAAAACCGATAATCGATAAGTCCTCGGGCACATTCAGACCGAGTTCACGAGTTGCTTGAAGAACGCCGAGTGCCATGACGTCAGAAGCACAAAAGATGGCCGTTACTTCTGGGTGGTTCAATAAAAACGGTAGGGCGACTTCTTTAGCGGCGAGTTCTTCAAAATCACCATTCAATACGTAGTCGTCAAATGTATCGACCCCGTTCTCTTGAAGCACTTGACGGTAGGCGTCATAGCGTACGGTCGAGACATAGGCATGCGGGGAACCGTTCATAAAGGCGACATGGCGGTGGCCGAGGCGAAGCAAGTAACGGACTGCTTGTTTAGCACTCTCTAGTTGGTTAGACGTCACATACCCGGTATTTACGCCCTCGATTGGGATGTCGACTAAGACACAAGGGACCGTACTTTCAATTGCCTCAAGCAAGTAAGGGTCGTCGCGTTTTAATCCTTGGATGACGACGCCGTCGAGTTGGCGCTCGGCGCACATTTGACCGTATGTTTTATTTTTTTGTTTTGAAGTCGTTGTCGACAATAACACGAATTCATAGTCGAGTTTTGTTAGTTCGTCCGATACGCCGCATAACGTCTCAAACATGAAGTTGTCTTTGACGCTCTCGCGTTTTAGGTCGGTGACGAGAAAGCCGATCGTCTTTGACTGCTTCTTGACGAGGCTTCGTGCCAAAATGTTAGGGCTGTATCCGAGCTCTTTGGCGATGCTTAGTATTTTGTCGCGTGTTTCTTTGTTCACGTCATCGTACCCGTTGAGTGCTCGAGAGACGGTCGTGACCGAAAAACCTGAAGCTTTCGAGACGTCTTTTAAAGTTGCCATAGGTAGTAGACTCCTTATCACCGAAAACGTTATGAATGTTTTCCTGTAGAATGATTATATATCTATTCTAGTCGCTGATACATAAAGCTGCAAACCCTTATTTATCAAGGGTCGATATCGGATATAAAAAAATGCTTGCTTTCCGAAACGTTTCGGGTATAAAATCGAGTTGTGAGTTGAAAGCGGTTACTTAAAGTTTATTGATTAATCATCCATGAGGAGGAAATCACGCATGAATAAGAAAGTTTCGAAGCCATTATCAGTTTTAATGTTATCAGGTCTTGTCTTCACGGCAGCTTGCGGTGGAGAAGAAGAAGCTCAAGTGGCTTCAGACCCAACAGAACTCGAAGGAAAAGAAATCACAGTTGGGACTTGGAAGGGAACGGACGCTGAAGTGAAGGCGTTCGACGAAATGCTTGCTGCCTTTACCGACGAAACAGGCATCACCGTGAAGAAAAAAGTCTACAATGACTATCAAACCCAGTTGCAGACCGATTTGGTCGGTGGTACAGCGCCTGACGTCTTCTACGTCGATGCGTTTCTAGCACCCGAGTTATCGAAACAAGGTGTCCTCGAACCGATTGATCAGTATGTTGAACAAGCTGAAAAAGACCTTGGTGATTTCTACGAGCCGGCCATCAACGCGTTTAAGTCGGATGATAAATTGTTCGGATTGCCAAAAGACTATTCGACGCTCGGTCTTTACTATAACAAACAAATGATTGAGGATGCGGGCTTCACGGCAGAGGATATTCCGGCCGAAATGGAAGAACTTCCAGCTTTCCTCGCTGAATTAAAAGACAAGTTACCTTCGGGTGTCGCACCAGCCATTACAACATCTGAACTCGCACGTCATATGTTCGTCATGCAGTCGGGCGGTACGGATGTCGTCGACGGTGATGGAAAAGCGGTCTTATCACAACCTGATCAGATTGCAGCGCTTCAACCGCTTGTCGATGCGTATCAAGACAAGCTCGTTCAACGTCCAGCAGATCTTGGTCAAGGCTGGGCCGGTGACTCGTTCGGTGCTGAAAAAGCAGCCATTATGATTGAAGGAAACTGGGCGATCTCACATATCGAACAAAACTTCCCTGACGTTGAGATGGGAACAAAAGAAGTACCGACAATTGGTGGCGACAGCGGTTCTATGATGTTCACAGTGTCTTACTCACTGAACAGTGATTCGGATGAGAAGGCGGCTGGTTGGGAGTTCATCAACTACGCGACATCGAAAGACGGTATGAAGGTTTGGTCTGAAGGGGCAGGTGTCCTTCCATCGCTCAAGTCGATTGCTGAAGAGTTGAACCTGCAAGACGATGAATTGAAAGCACCGTTCGTTGCGGCTGGAGCTTACGCGACACCGTGGCAAAAAGGAGATTCACTCTCGATTGTTGCCCGTGAATACAACAACTTGTTGCCGGCAGCCCTCACAGGGGATATGACACTCGAAGAAGCGATGAAGCGCGCTGAAGAGGCCGCGAATAAAGATATCGAGACGCAGTTGCAGTAAGAAGAAGGGCTCGCGTGAAACCGCGAGCCTACTTTTGTTCGGAAAGGAAGGGTCAAATGGGCACTCAACTCGAGATAAATCGTCGTGCTGACACAGCGTCACAGGCGCCAGGTCCTCAAAAAAAGAAAGGGAACGAGCGTAATCGTCGGGAAGCCCTGCAAGGTGTCACGTTCATGTTGCCGACGATTATCCTCTTAGTGACGTTTACGTTACTCCCAATCTTCTATTCGTTATTCTTATCGTTCACGCGCGTCAACTTGTTTGGCGGAATTGATTTTCAATGGGTCGGTTTCACGAACTACGTCAACGCCTGGAACGATGACCGGGTTTGGGCGGCGCTAAATAATACGTTCCGTTACGCACTCTTCGTCGTACCGATCCAGACGGCGGTCGCCCTTCTCATGGCGGCGGTCCTCAACTCTGGAATTCGGTTCCAAAACACGTTCCGGACAATCTATTTCTTGCCGACGCTCACATCGAGCTCGGCGCTGACGATGATTTTCATGTTCCTGTTCAGTTTGAACGGGCCGATTAACAATGCGCTCGTCAACTTTGGTTTGCTCGAGGCACCGATCAACTTTATCAACGAGACCGATTTTGCGCTTGCGACGATCATGGTCATGAACATTTGGTCGACGGTACCATTTTTTATGACGATTTACCTCGCGGGACTTCAAGATATCCCGACTTCTTTATATGAGGCGGCATCGTTAGATGGAGCGAACGCATGGCAGAAATTGATGAAAATTACGGTCCCAAACCTGACACCCGTCACGAACTACGTCATTTTGATGGGGATCATCGGTTGTTTCCAACTGTTTGATCAAGCCTATATCATATCTGGTGGGACAGGTGGACCGAACAATGCGACGCTCACGTTCTCGCTGATCATTTATCAATATGCGTTCCAAACGATCGGGACGATGGGCTACGCCTCGGCGCTCGCCATCATTTTGACGATCATCATCTTTACCGTATCGATGCTTGCTCGGAAGTTAAATAAAGAAGAATCCAACTACTAAGGAGGAATGGGATATGAAAAAGAGAAAATGGCCACGGATTCTCATGTATGTCATTCTCGTTTCATACGCGCTCGTCACGATGTACCCATTCCTATGGGCAGTGCTCGCATCGTTCAAACCGTATAGCGAGATTGTCGCAGGTGGTCTGACACTTTGGCCCGAAAATCCGACGCTTGCGAACTATGAACACATCTTCACGAACGATCCATTGTTTCCGCGTTGGATCTTAAACTCATTTTTCATCGCGACAGTGGGGACAATCATCAACGTCATTTTTAATACGATGGCCGGTTATTCACTTGCCCGCTTGCGATTCCCAGGTCGGAACTACTTGTTCTTGCTGATTCTAGCGGTCATGATGGTCCCGGGACAGATTTTGCTCATCCCGAACTATCTCATCATGCGCTCGCTCGGCATTTTAGACACGTATGCGGCGCTGATCGTACCTGGTGCGATAAACTTTGCCTATATCTTCTTGATGCGGCAATTCTTCATCAACTTCCCACGTGAAGTCGAAGAGGCGGCTCAAGTCGATGGATTGAACCGATTCCAGACGTTTTGGCGCATCGTCTTCCCGATGGCGAAAGCCTCGGTCGCGACGCAAGCCGTCTTCGTCTTTCTCGGTTTCTGGAACGAATTCTTGAAGCCGCTTCTCTATATCACATCGCCAGAGAAGTATACGCTCACGCTGGGACTTCAGTCGTTCCAAAGCCAAAACGCGACACAATGGAACTACATCATGGCGGCCTCGGTCGTCAGTATCGTCCCAATCATCATTTTGTACATCGTGCTGAACAAGTACTTCATGCAAGGTTTACGACTCGGTGGGGACAAATAAGGAGAGATGGATATGAAAGCTTTTATTTTTGATTTGGATGGCGTCATTACAGACAGCGCTGAATATCACTATTTAGCGTGGAGAGCGCTCGGGGAAGAACTGTCGATCCCGTTCGACCGTGAGTTCAACGAGACGCTAAAAGGTGTCAGCCGGACGGAGTCGCTCGAACGAATTCTGCGTCTCGGTGGCCGGGAGAACGATTTCTCGACAGAAGAGAAGGAACAATTGGCCACGAAGAAGAATGAACACTATGTGTCACTCATCAAAAACATCACGCCTGATGACGTCTTGCCAGGGATTGAGGCATTTTTGAGCGAGTTGAAGCAAGCCGGCTATAAGATTGGTATGGCCTCGGCCTCAAAAAACGCATTGATGGTGACGCGTCAGCTCGGCCTGCTCGATGCGTTTGACCATATCGTTGACGCGGCGACGGTCGCGCAGTCAAAACCGGATCCTGAAGTATTCTTGAAAGCGGCAGAAGCACTCGGGGTCGAACCGAAGGCGTGTATTGGAGTCGAAGATGCGGTGGCCGGTGTCGAAGCGATTCATGCGGCCGGTATGTTCGCTGTCGGAATCGGTGACCCAGCCGTCCTGACAGAAGCGAATATTGTCTTCACAGACACGACCGGACTCACGCTCGACAACGTATTGACACATATTTGAATGTTGCCTCGAGTGAAAACGCTCGAGGCCTTTCTATAGGGGGAGATAAAATGAAGCGAACATGGTGGAAAGAAGCAGTCGTCTATCAAGTGTATTGGCGCAGTTTCTTGGATACGAACGGGGATGGCTACGGAGATTTAGAAGGAGTCCGTCAAAAACTAGGCTACATCAAAGAATTAGGTGCCGACGTCGTCTGGCTCAATCCGTTTTACGTCTCACCCGACAAAGACAACGGCTATGACATCGCTGACTATTACCGGGTCATGGACAAGGCAGGGACGATGGAGGACTTCGAGCGACTGCTCAAGGAAGCACACGAGCTCGGCCTGAAAGTTATTTTAGACCTCGTCGTCAACCATACGTCGGATGAGCACCCGTGGTTTCGCGAAGCAAAAGCATCCAAAACGTCGCCGAAACGAGATTATTACATTTGGCATGACCCGGTCGATGGGGAGGCGCCAAACAATTGGCGCTCGTACTTCGCGCCGTCATGCTGGGAGTATGACGAAAGAAGCGCCCAATATTATTATCATTCGTTCGCCGTCGAGCAACCGGACCTCAATTGGGAGAATGAAGAGCTGCGACACGAAATCTACAACATGATGCGCTTCTGGCTCGACAAAGGCATCGATGGCTTCCGGATGGACGTCATCAATTTACTGGCGAAGCGCAACGATTTATCGGACGTCGACAATCCATACGATTTGAGTTACTTGGCCAACAATCCGGGTATTCACGACTATTTGCAAGAGATGCGTGACGAGGTGCTCAAGCATTACGACTGTATGACGGTCGGCGAGATCCCATTCGTCGCACCAGAAGAAGGACTGTTGTATGTCGACGAGGCACGTGGAGAGCTCGATACGCTGTTCCACTTCCAAATCGCCGATGAGATGCCGACATGGGACATGCTTCGGTTCAAACAAATTCAACGGGATTGGTATGAAGGATTGAACGGGCGAGGGTGGAACTCGCAATTTTTGAACAACCACGATCACACGCGTCAAGTGACCCGTTACGGGAACGATGGGGAGCACCGCGTCGCCTCTGCCAAGCTACTCGCGACACTCACGCATACGCTGCCGGGGATGCCATATATTTATCAAGGGGAAGAGATCGGCATGACCGGCGTTAAGTTCGACTCGATTGACGACTATCAAGACATCGCCATGAAAAATCGCTACGCTGAGGAAGTCGGGAAAGGACGAGACCCGAAAGACGTGCTCGCGAGTCTACAACTGCTTAGCCGGGACAATTCACGGACGCCGATGCAGTGGAACGCACAGAAGCATGGGGGTTTTACAGACGGCAAGCCCTGGATGCCAGTTAATCCGAATTATGAGCGTTTGAATGTCGAGACAGATTTGTCGCGAGAGGATTCGGTGTTTCACTATTATCAACAGTTGATTCGACTTCGGAAAAACAATCCTGCGCTCATATACGGAGAGTTCACCGATTTATTGCCAGAGGATGAGTCACTTCACGCTTATGAACGGAAATTAGGACAGGTCCGTTTCGTGATTGTCTTGAATCATTCGCACGAAACACGGACTCTTCCATTTTCGATCGACGCTCAATCGCTCGTTCTTCAAAATGTGGAGAATGGAACAGACGGATTGCTTCCGTACGAAGCGCGAATTTACATGACACCGACCGCCCGATGAGGCGGTCGGTGTCATGTTTTCTTTGGTGAATCGCTAAATGCAAAATACAGACCGACCCCGAGCGCAAGCCCGAGAAGATAGTTGTCGAAAGCAATCGCGAACGTGACGCCGACGCCGAGTGCAAGCGGGAAAGCGTAACTCCCTGTCGTATGTTTTGATTCGGACATAGAGTCCACCTCCTTTGCCTATCTTCTACGTGCGGTTCGTCAAAACGTTTCATGCTTTTTTCTTCGTTCCTTGGAAAGCAAAGAACATCGCGATGCCGATGCCAAGACCGAGCCACCAATTATCGAACAACAGTCCGAAGATGACGATGAAGGCGACGGCGACCGGTAGTGCTAAATATCCACGTTGTCGTTTCATTTGATTCATCCTTTCCCTACGTCTCTCCTTGACTGTTCCCGGAAGCGGAATGATTCATTCTAAAAGTAACCGTTTTCATAAGAACGGCTTAACATCAACGTTTGTCTAAAAAATGAACATTGTTATTTTCATGTGAAATAGTGAGCAATTGTATCTATCCACCCGTAGAAAAGCCTGTTATATTTTAATTGTGATAAACTTCACAATCAGAAATCATACATGGTTCATATTATAGGAGGAAGAGAAGATGATTACATTTTTTATCGCACTAGGATTATTATTGGTCGGGTACCTCGTTTACGGTCGTTACGTCGAGAAGACGTTTGGCATCAAGGAAGAGCGGACGACGCCCGCCTATGCGTCACGGGACGATGTCGACTATGTACCGATGGGCACGAAACGGAACTCGATGATCCAACTGTTGAACATCGCCGGCGTCGGTCCAATCTTCGGTCCGATCATGGGGGCGCTTTACGGTCCGGTCGCATTTCTTTGGATCGTGGTCGGTTCGATTTTTGCCGGGGCGGTACACGACTATTTGACCGGGATGATCTCGCTCCGCAACAACGGGGCACACTTGCCACAGCTCGCCGAGAAGTTCCTCGGCCGCTCGCTCCGCCACGTCGTCAACGGGTTCGCGCTCTTGTTGCTACTGCTCGTCGGGACGGTGTTCGTCACGTCACCGGCCAACATGATCAACAACTTGTTCGACGGTAACGCGTCGACGCTCGCCTGGGTGCTCTTTGCCATCTTCGGCTACTATATTTTGGCGACGCTCTTACCTGTCGATAAGATCATCGGCCGCATCTATCCGTTCTTCGGGGCGCTCCTGTTGATCAGCGCCGTCGGCATCGCCGTCAGCCTGTTCGCCCAAGGCTATCAGGTCCCGGAGATGACGTTCACGAACATGCATCCGGACGGCTTGCCGATCTGGCCGCTCTTGTTCTTCACGATCTCGTGTGGCGCGCTCTCAGGATTCCACGCAACGCAGTCACCGATCATCTCGCGGACGACGATGAAAGAGAGCAATGGCCGCAGCATCTTCTATGGCATGATGATCGTCGAGGCCGTCATCGCCATGATCTGGGCAGCGGCCGCGATGGCCATTTTCGAGCCGGGTGAACTGCTCGCGATGATCAACGCCGGCACACCGGCGCTCGTCGTCCAAGAAGTGGCGACGCTCATGCTCGGAAGCATCGGCGGCACGCTCGCTATCCTCGGCGTCATCGTCTTGCCGATCACGTCAGGTGACACGGCGTTCCGTAGCGCCCGGATGATCATCGCCGACTACATGAAAGTCGCGCAGAAGAAGTTCGCATCACGCCTTTGGATCGCACTCCCGTTGTTCGTCATCTCGTTCATCTTGACGAAAGTCGACTTCCGTCTCCTCTGGCAATATTTCAACTGGGCCAACCAGACGACGGCGGTCATCGCCTTGTTCGTCGGGGCGACGTACTTGTACATCAAAGGACGCAACTACTGGATCGCGCTCGTCCCGGGGACGTTCATGCTGTATGCGGTCTGGTTCTATATCTTGACGGCGCCGATCGGCTTCAAGATGGACGGAATCATTCCGTACGTCATCGCGACGGTCGGGACGGTGACGTTGTTCGGATTGTTCTTCAAGCACGCCAAAGCGATGCGCGCCCAAGATCTCGAGTGCGACGCACCGGTTCGAAAAGCCGCATAACAAACAGGGGCCCGGCATACATTGCCGGGCCCCTTTGTTGATCAGTCATATAAGTAAATCGAGAACGTCGTCCCTTCTCCGTACACGGAGTCGGCGTGGATGCCCCAACCGTGCGCCTCGGCGATCCGTTTGCAGATGCGCAGGCCGAGCCCGGTCCCTTTGATCGGACGGTGGGAGTCGGAGTCGACCCGGTAGTACTCGTCAAAGATGTACGGGATGGACTCAGGAGGGATACCGATGCCTGGGTCACGGACGGACAAGACGAGCGTCGTATCGTCCATCGAGCCCGTAATCCGGATCGTCCCGCCTTTCGGTGAATACTTGATGGCGTTGCCGATCAAGTTGTGAAGCAGCTGCAACAACTTCTCCTGGTCGGCCTCGATCGTCGCGTCGCAAGTGGACAAGACGACCTGGTGATTCGGGGATGTCGTCTCATAGTGGGCGACAATCCCTTCAAGAACCGGTTTGAGTGCGAACGTCGACAGCGTCAGCAAGTCCGCGGAGTAGTTGACGCGTTGATAGTCGAGGAAGTTATCGACGAGCCGCTCGAGCCGCTCCGCCTCTTGCTTCACGAGCGTCAGCATGCCGTGCGTCTTCTCGTCAGCGGTATGTTGGTACATGAGCAGTTCGGTGTAGCCGCTGATGGCGGTGAGCGGTGAGCGGAACTCATGCGACAACTCGGCCAAAAACGAGTCTTTCTGCTCCTCGAACCGGCGTGCTTCGGTCTCGTCGCGCCAAAGGATGAACACGCCACGCGGGGTGTGGGTGAAGTTCAAAATGAGTTGCAGCGTCCGGTCGCCCAGCTGGAAGTAGTGGGGTTCCATGCTCGGACAGCAGCCGAAGCGATTGTCGAGCAATTCTTCCCAAAAAGACGTCACGGCGACCGGGTCGGCCCCGTTCCGTTCGAACACGTCATGGAAGAAGCGGCTCAAGGTCTCGAAATCGTTGAAGCGCCGTGTCGTCAGCGACGGACAGAAAGCACGGAGCGGTTGGTTCGTATACAGGCGATTGCGGGTAAAATCGATATAACAGACGGCATCCTGCACTTCCTCAATGAGTGAAGCGATGGGGGAGTGCGGCAGGCGTCGTGCTGAATAGTTCGGGATGGCTCGTTTTGGACGTGTTCGGCCGTGCCTTGCGGATGAACGATAAAATCGGTTTCGGTCCATGCGTCGGCCTCCTCTCTACGATGTCGATTGATCTGTCTCTATTATACGACATTGTGCAGTATTTCCCTATATAGTCCATGGACCTACCTAAAAATGAGAAGAAATCGGGACGACTGGCACAAATTGTTCAAACACAGATAAGTGAACGTATAAGACAATGGAAAGAGGAGGGATTATTATGAAGCAAGCGATTTTAGTGACTGGTGCGACCGGGAACGTCGGACAATACGTCGTGAAGTATTTAGAAGAACGGGGAGAAGCAGTCGTCGTTGCCGGGAGTAAGTTAGACGAGCTACAGCGGCGCTTCCCGACGGCGGCACGACACGTCGAACTCGATTTTGAAAACCCGGACACGTACGAAGCGGCGCTCGACGGGGTCGATCGCGTCTTTTTGATGCGTCCGCCACAGATCGGGGATGCGGACGTGTTCGTTCCGTTCATTGAGGCGATGGCCGAACGTTCGATTCGGCTCGTCGCTTTTCTTTCACTCATGGGCGTCGAGACGAATCCGTTCCCGCCCCACTATAAGATCGAGAAGTATATCGAGCAGTCAGGTGTTCCATCCGTTCATATCCGGCCGGGTTTCTTCATGCAGAACGTGACCGGCGTCCACGCCGAGGAGATCCGTCAAGACGACGAGATCTTCATCCCGGCCGGTAACAGTCAAGTCAGCTTCATCGACGCCGAGGATATCGGCAAGGCGATCGCGTACGTCTTGGCCGACCCGGAGTCACATCGCAATACGGCCTATACGCTCACCGGACCCGAGGCGCTCGATTATGTCGACATCGCCAACCAATTGACGATTCTGACCGGGCGGCGCATCACGTACGCCAAGCCGAGCATGCTGCGCTATCGCTCACACTATATTCAGGAACGTGGCCTGGATCCAGCGTATGTGAATGTGACGATGGCGCTCTACCTCATGACAC
>NZ_LYTG01000036.1:0-795 GCF_001816105.1 Exiguobacterium sp. SH31 | reverse complement strand
AAAGTGTGTTTTTTAGAATAACGTATACGGATTGACGCTGTTGGCGGCTGTCGAGCCGCTATAGACGTACTTGTTTTTATGAATCTCGAAGTGGAGATGGCTCCCGAACGAGTTGCCGGTATTCCCGATCGTCCCGATGTTCGCGCCTTTTGAGATCGATTGGCCTTTGACGACGTTCAACCGATCCATGTGGGCATAGACGCTCGTGTACGCTTGGCCGTTGATCGTATGCGAGATCATGACGTGGTTCCCGTAGGCGCCATAGTTTCGGGCGACGATGACTTGACCGGAAGCGGCCGCTTGGATCGGTGTCCCTTTGGCGGCCGCGATGTCGATGCCGTTATGGAACGTGTAACCGTACTTTCCGCTCGCCGGGCCATACCCTTGCGACAATCTGCCTTGCGCCGGCATGATGAATTTAGCTGCCGTGGCCGTTTGTAACGCCGTACCGCTATATTTTTTGACATATGTACTCGCTACATATTTCGTGCTGCCGTTGTAATTGATTTTCGTCCATGAGCCGGTCGCCCCTAGATACGTGAACGATTGACCGAGCTTGGCGCTGCCGACCTTTTTGTAGGCGGTCGATGGACCCGTCCGCACGTTCAAGCTGTTCGTTGTGATTTTGACTTTATAAGAAGTGGCTGCTTCTACCGGTGTTGACGTTTGAAGCGTCAAACCGGAAACGAGAAGTGCGCCGAGAGTAATTGTCATTAATTGTTTTTTCATTTTTTGGTAAATCCTTTCGGTCAGTTAACAGGGCGACGGAACGATGTTTTTCTTAACCTTCTTTAG
>NZ_LYTG01000035.1:0-3157 GCF_001816105.1 Exiguobacterium sp. SH31 | reverse complement strand
GTTTAGCGTATTTGCGGTATATATTTTCTGGTACGGCGGTTTGACGAGGAAGAACAATCCTAACATCACCCCAACTCCAAGTCCCCATAGACTGTTGAACAAAAACATCAACACGATCCCGAAGACGAGTCCAATACTCACATCACCCATACGGTCAAACATTTACAACCACCTTTTCTTTGTTTGCTAGACCAATAATTTACCCGGATTTTAGACGAGATACACCTAACGACGAGATCTAGCTAGCATGTGTTTCTTTATGATACGTTTTTCTGCGAATTTGGTTTCGTTTTGTAAAAACTATAGACGACACTGATCAAGATGACGAGTACGATCGCACCGAGCGACATCCAGATCGGCATCTTGTAGACGTCACCGAAAATCATCTTCGTCCCGATGAAGACGAGCATGAAGCTGAGCCCATGCTTCAAATAGTAGAAGCGATCAATCAAGTTGGCGAGGACGAAGTAGAGGCTACGCAATCCAAGGATCGCCATAATGTTCGCGTAGAAGATGATATACGGATCACGTGAGTAGGCGAAGCTGGCTGCGACCGAATCGACGGCGAAGACGATGTCCGACAGTTCGATGAAGATGAGCGCGATGAAGAGCGGTGTGAAGAACAGCTTACCGTTGATGCGCTTCGTGAACTTCCCTGACGACATGTCTTGCGTGAGTGGCAAGTGGTTCTTTAACCAATTGATCGTCTTGTTGTCCTCGAGCGACTCGTCTTTGCCGATATTCTTGAACATCATCCAACCCGTATAGACGAGGAAAGCGCCGAACACGTAATAGACCCAACCGAAGTTCTCGAGAAGCGATACACCAGCGACGATAAAGACGGCCCGGAAGAGAATCGCACCGAGGATGCCCCAGAACAACACTTTATGCTGATATTTGAGTGGGATCGCGAAATAGGCGAAGACGAGCGAGAAGACGAACACGTTATCGATGGCGAGTGCCTTTTCGATGAAGTAGACGCTCGCATATTCGGTCGCGACCGTGCTGCCTTGCGAGTAGAACAACCAACCACCAAACGCAATGGCGATCCCGATCCAAACGAACGTCCATGTCCATGCCTCACGGAGCGAGACTTCGTGTGCCTTGCGGTGGAACACCCCGAGGTCAAGCGCGAGCATGAAGATGACGAGTGCCAAAAAGGCGATGAGTAGGGTCAACAATAATTCCTCCTTATAGGTTCATTTGAACTTTATATTATCATTATAAGTTCGTATGAACTCAAAGTAAAGAGGATTCGTATTTCGCATTAAAACAAAGCGAGGAGAAATCGAACCTGTTGGGGCTATGGGAAGGGCTGGAAAATGGCACAGTCACATAAAAAAAGGCTTCTTAGCTGTTTTGCTAGGAAGCCCTTCGTCTTATTTTTTGCGTTTTTGAAATTGGTTGAAGACGCCTTTGACTTTATCCGTCAAGGAGTCGGAATGTCCTTCACCGCTTCGTTGGTTGGTCGTTTTATCATCGTTCATTTTCCCGGTGACTTCTTTCGCCTTGGCCGCGACTTGATCGATGATGTGGTCATACTTACCGTTTTGTTTATTTTCAGACATACGTCTAATTCCTCCTCGTTTCGAATCTTTATAAATAATATAACCGAATTTGCAACAATCTAAACTTTTGAGGTCGTTAGAACTTATTTTTATGAAGGGGATCTCAATGATAGCGAGACTGACAAAAACAGGGAAGCCTCAGTGGTTTCCCTGTCTTTGTGTTGCCACGTCTTGGACGACGTCGGCGAGTGTCACGTGCTTCAACACAGATTCCATCGCCGTTTGGGCGTTGATGAAGATCGGTTCGATTGTCGCTTGGATATTTTGGCCAACCGGACATGCCGGGTTCGGGTTGTCATGGATACTGAACAGTTCATTCTCCTCGACGACGCTGACGGCGCGATAGACGTCATACAGCGAGATATCGGTCAAGCCTTTAGCGAGCTTCGCACCAGCTACGCCGGGTTTGACCTCGATCAATCCGGCTTTTTTTAGCATCGCCATGATTTTACGGATGAGGGCGGGATTCGTATTGACGCTCCCGGCTAAAAAGTCAGACGAAGTGACCCCGTCTTGATTGAACTCGATCAACGTCAAGATATGAATGCCGACCGCAAAACGGCTACTGATGGTCATAAGCCACCACCTTTCTGAACAATCATGTAAGCAGATTGGTTACATCTTCAGTATAACAGGGAACAAACAATTGACAAATGAAGATGCTGTAACTATTATGATTACATGTAACTGATTTAATTACAGGTTGAGAAGGAGGAAACGAATCATGAAATACTTAGTCACAGGTGCGACCGGGAAACTCGGTTCAAAAATCGTCGAGGTGTTGCTCGAGTCGATACCGGCGAGCGAACTTGCGGTCAGTGTCCGTAACCCGGAGAAAGCGGGAGCGCTGAAAGCAAAAGGAGTCGACGTTCGTCACGGCGACTTCGATCAACCGGAGACGCTCGACGAAGCGTTCCAAGGTGTCGAGCGGTTGCTCATCATCTCGGCGGACGGTGACAACGATACGCGCATCCGTCAACACGCGAACGCGGTCGAAGCAGCGAAGCGGGCCGGGGTCAAGTTCATCGCCTATACGAGCCTCGCCGATGCGACAGAGAGTCAAAATCTCATGGCACCACCGCACGTCGAGACGGAAGAGGCGATCGAACGAACCGGGATCCCGCACGCATTCCTGCGCAACAACTGGTACTTAGAGAACGAACTCGGTGGCATTCAAGGCGTGCTCGCCGGTGCCCCTTGGGTGACAGCGGCCCGTGACGGGAAAGTCGGTTGGGCGTTGCAACAAGACTACGCCGAAGCAGCGGCGAACGTCCTCATGGCAGATGATTTCGAGCAAAACATCTTCGAATTGTCAGGACCGCTCCATACGCAAGCCGAACTCGTCGAAGCGCTCAGTGACGTACTCGGCCGTGAGGTCAAACTCCAAGAAGTTAGTGCTGAGGCGTACGCCGACGTCATGCGAGGTGCCGGTGTGCCGGAAGGGGTGATCCCGATCGTCGTCGGTATTCAAGACAGTATCCGCAACGGGTCACTCGAAGTCGAATCAAATGACTTTGAGTTGGTGCTCGGTCGTCCGGTGACACCGCTCAAAGAGGCGCTTCAAAAACTCGTTTCGACATTATAAAAAA
>NZ_LYTG01000034.1:0-9259 GCF_001816105.1 Exiguobacterium sp. SH31 | reverse complement strand
AGTTGGCCCGCACTTCGAGCTGACCGGTCACGTCTTCTAACGTATTCGCTGTCGCAGCGAGGCGGTCAGACATGGAGCTCAGTTCTTTCTGAACAGCGACTTGCTCTTCGGTCGCGGCAGCGACATGATGGATTTGCTGTTGCAGTTCGTTCGCGGTGTGCTTCGTCGTCTCAAGCCGTGTCTCGAGCGTCTCCATCTGAGCGGTCACGTGTTGGCGTGTCTGTTGGATCGAGACGATTTGTGCATCGATTTCTGAGACGTCATCCGTTAAGCGATGGAAAACGGCGGTTACATCGGCTGAGACGGTTTGGCAATTCTCGGTCGCTTGTTTGAACAATTGTGACGACTCATGGACGACAGTCGTATCCTGCATAAGTCCACCGAGGACACTTGTCATCTCGGACGCATACTCGCGCGACTGAACGGCGAGCTTGCCGACTTCGGAAGCAACGACGGCGAAACCACGGCCGGCGTCACCAGCCCGAGCTGCTTCGATAGAGGCGTTCAAGGCGAGCATGTTCGTCTGCTCGCTGATTGTCTCGACGTGTTGCAGGATGGCACGAATCTCGGTCGAGCGGTTCGACATTGTCGTGACGACTTGTTCGAGCCGGTTCGCTTCTTCAATAATTTCGACGACTTTCGATTCCATACGCCGCATATCAATATTCCCGGCACTGGCGTCGGCTGCAATCCGTGATGAGGCAGCAGCGGTTTGAGCCATTCGGTCTTGGATGATTCTTGTCAACGAACGAATCGATTGAATCTCATCAGCACCTTGGTGCATCGACGATTCTTGTGACATCGCGTGAGACACAATCGGGTCGATTGTGACCGCGATTTGCTCACCCGACTGAAGTGACTGGGCCGCGGCGGCTTCAAGTTCGGTCGCGTGGTCCTTGAGCGCCGAGACGAGCCGGCTTGTGTCGGTGACTGCCTGTTTGAGCAAAGTGCGTGTCTCGTCCTCCTGCTGTTTAACGCGTGCTGACTCGAGGTTGCGTGAATGGATCTGCACGACAAGAACGGTGCTTAAGAGAACGAGATAGATAGCGTGGACGAGCAGCAGGCTGAACGGGTAATCGGACGTCCCGCAAATGAGTGCCGGGAACAAGAAGAATCCGGCTACGTGTTGGACCGCAAAAATGAGCGTGCTGTAAACGACCAAGTCGATTCGACGCATAAACGAGAGGATGGCGAGGACGACGAAAATTGAGAAGTGATATTCGACGAGCCCTTGACCGCCTGCGACGGTTGAGATGCTTGAGAATGTGAGTGTGAGCATCATCAAGTAAGGGAACATGTTTGGACGTAGTCGATTGCTAAAAAGCATGAACGTAAAGAAGAAGATCGGTATGGTGAACAGGATCCACGTCGCAGTCGAATAAGCGTAGTCGATTGAGCCGTTCCGCAATATGATGTACGTATAGGCAAAATCAGTGAACCGGTGGAGCAGATGGACGATGACCGAAGTGAGGACGATAGCGGACGTGATGATGAGCATCAATTGATTTCGTTTTTGGACATTCATGTAGGTTCCTCGCATTCTGTATGTGTTTCTTTTGCGCTAATGTATTATCGGTCGGCCGTCCCGTTTTTATACTCAAATTGCAGACTCAACAGAAATACAGGCAGAAAAGACGGAGAAAGCACATTCATCGCTTTAAAAATGCTAAAAAAGGTCAACATTTTAAGGAAATAACTTCACAATCTCCCCTCACCTACGATAAAACAAATAGGGGGTATGACCATGAAGAATTTGAATATGTCAAAAAAGTTAGCGGTGTTGATTACCGTGTTTATCGCCACTCTTGTGATTGTGGCAGCACTCAGCCACGTCCTCATGGGACGTATGGCTGACGCGGGCGAAGAAATTTATGAGGAACGGCTGTTGCCGATTCGCTATTTAGGACAAATCCGGACGGACAACCGGGCGCTTGATGGTCATCTGCTAGAACTCATGTTGGTCACAGAGGGCGCTCGAAACGAGGAACTTCAAGGCAACATTACTGAGAGACGCGACAGCATCCTCAATAATTTAGAATCGTTCGAGACGTCATTCCAGTCCAATGACCCAGAACTCGTAACCGCTATGGAACGTTTGAAAGAGGAGTCGGCAGCTTACCTAGAAGGTGTGGACGCGGTGACGCAACCAGCACTGCGTAATGAGAAGACGGCCGCTTACCGTGTCTATACGGATGAATTGAGACCGGTCCGACAAAAATTAGTCGAAACCGCGACGTTCGTCATGGACGGGATCAATCAAGAAGCAGAGACGGCGAGTGCGACGATGCAAGCAGACCGCGAACGATCCGTCCTCACCTTTTGGGCACTCGTCGCGATTGGCGGAGCGTTATCGATGGCGCTCGGCATCTACATCACACAACTGATCGTCCGACCGATTCGTGAGTTGAACAAACTGATGAGTCGGGCCGGTGCCGGTGATTTGACGGTCGAAAGCACGTACGTGTCCCGGGACGAGATGGGTTCACTCTCAACTTCGTTCAATGAAATGAAAGATAGTCTCCGTCAGTTGATCGGGAATGTCACTTCGACCGCCGGGCGCGTCGCGACGTCGTCCGATGATTTGAAATCGAACGTCGAAGAGACGACGAAAGCGACCGAGATGGTCGCGGTCACGATGGAAGAAATCGCGTCAGGGTCGCTCCGTCAATTGACGCGGGTGAAAGAATCGAACGGCACACTGACTGACCTGACGAACGGGATCCATCACGTCTCGGGCAGCGCCCAACAGATGACAGAGCTCTCGGAAGGGGCGCTCCGGAAAGTCGGTACCGGGAATGACTTGATCGAGACGCTCGAGACACAGCTCGAGGAGATGAATGAGAAAGTCAAAACACTCCAACACGTCATCGGACAACTCGACGTCCGTTCCCAAGAGATTGGAACAATTACCGGAACGATTTCAGGCATCGCCGAGCAGACGAACTTGCTGGCGTTGAATGCAGCCATCGAAGCGGCCCGGGCCGGTGATCATGGACGCGGGTTCGCCGTCGTCGCCTCCGAAGTGAAAAAACTCGCCGAAGAGTCGGCCGTCGCAACGAAGTTGATCGCGTCGCTGATTACGGACACACAGACGGAGACGAAACAAGCCGTCAAGACGATGCATGTCGTCGAGGATGATATGGCGCATAGCGTGACGAACGTCCAACAGGCAGGGACGGCGTTCGATGAGATTAAGCTTGCGATTGAAGAAGTGAGCCGGAAAGTCGAGGAAGTGTCTGGTGCTGTCGAAGAGATGGCGGCAGGTGCGACCGAAGTGTTGACATCGGTGCATGAGATTCAAGGCATCACCGAGACGACGGCGACCGAGACCGAGAACACATCGGCGGCAACGGAAGAACAGATGGCATCAATGGAAGAAATCACGGCGTCGGCGCAAGAACTGTCGAATATGGCAGACGAAATGCGTGAGATGACGAGACGATTCAACGTCTAAAGCAAACGGATGAGGCAGCCGCCTCATCCGTTTTTTGTTGATTCAGATGTTAGCCCGAGCCACTTCTTGACCGGAGTCCGGAAATAGTAGGTGACGCCTAGTAGACTTACGAAGACGAGGGCGGCGATGAAGATCGTCGTCACGCTCCCTGAAGCGAGGCTAGCCCCTAAAAAACTGTAGGCTAGTGTTCCGGGGATCATCCCGAACACGGTTGCGAGCAGGAATGACTTGAACCGCACTTTCGCGATGCCACCGGCGTAACTGAGTAGATCAAAACTGACGAGCGGAATCAGGCGCAGCACGAAAACGTATAAAAAGCCGCGCGCCTCCATCTGGGTGAACAGTTTCTCTGACCACGGATACTTCTCGACCTTGAGCACCGAACGCCCGAACAGCCGAGCCATGACGTAGCCGGTCACCGCCGCCGCGGTCGCACCGAACAGGATATAGAGGACGCCGGGCCAGACACCGAATGCGAGACCGGCGCCGAGCGACAAGACGGACGTCGGCAAGAACACGAGCGGGCCGATCGCATAGATCAAGAAGAAGACGAGCGGTCCCCACCAGCCGAACGACAAGACGATGTCCCGGACGTCGGACGGGCGAAGCTCGTAATGGAAATGGGTGATGTAAAAGATCGTCCCGAACAGGACGAGCATCAAACTGATTTTGAGCGGGCGTGGCATGACGGGTCCTCCTTTCGACGAGTGTATCTCTTTTCAGCATACAATAGCGGGCGATTCAAGAGCGGTAACCAAGCTTACAAAATGTGCCGAAAAAAGAGACGACCATTACGGTCATCCCCGGTTTCCTCCATATAGCTCGACCCAGCGCTCCGGCGTCATCTTCGCGGCGAGCTCGCCGATCAAATCGTATGGGATATGCAGCACGTTCTTGAAGCGGATGCAGCTCTTGCCCATGTCGAGCTTCGTCGGCACTCGTTCGGCGTATGCCTGCTCGAACCAATGCAACACGTCTTCATCGGCGTAGACACCCATATGATACAAGGCGACATGATTCTTTTGCGCGATGACGCTTATAAACGGCAACGGGGTACCCGGCGTCACGTGATAACCGGGCGGGTACATCGACAACGGCACGACATAATGAACGCCTTTGCCGTCGGTCGTCTTCTCAAAGCCGTCCGGTAAGTTCGCATCAATCACGTCAATCAAGCGGATGAAGCTGTCGAGCCGTTTGTCATCGACGAGTGTCGTATAGTCCATTACTGTTCGCCCCCTCGCAAAATCTTCGCCATCGCCTTGCCCTTAGCCAGTTCATCGACGAGTTTGTCCAAGTAACGGATCTCGCGCATGAGAGGCTCCTCGACATTCTCGACGCGGACGCCGCAGACGACGCCTTTGATGAGAGCGCGATCCTCGTTCATGTCAGGGGCCGATGCGAAGAACGTATCGAAGTCGACCTCGGCCTCGAGTTGCCGCTCGAGCCCGGCCTCGTCATAGCCGGTCAGCCAGCGGATGATCGTATCGACCTCGTCTTTCGTCCGGCCTTTCCGTTCGGCTTTCGCGACGTAACTCGGATAGACGCTCGCGAAGCTCGTCGTGTAGATGCGGTGTGCCATAATATCTCCTCGTTTCGTAGATGATATTTTACTTTCGCACAAAACGACAAAAGACGATCACTCCGTCCATGGACTCATCGCCTTGGTCGGTCACGGCATGATGTTTCCTTTGGCCGGGATTGGATGTTGTTTCAATAGATTCGCGAAATGATAAAGGTTATACGCTAAAAACTGTCCGTTCTTTTTCGTGAAGGCGTTGTCGCGGCCGGCGTCGAGGTACGAGTCGCCCGGACCGGCTTCGCCGACCCAGTATGCGTCGACGTTCGGCGGGATAGTGAAGCCGATATGGGACAAACCGTACAGGATTGAGGCACAGGCGTGCTTCGCCCCGTCCTCGTTGCCCGTCACGACGACACCGCCGACTTTGTTGTAGTAAATGGCTTGACCGTGTTCATTTTTCAGCCCGCTCCCGCCGTATAGCCGTTCGATCACTTGGGTGGCGACACTGCTCTTCTCCCCGAGCCAAAGCGGCGTCCCGATGATGAGGATGTCGGCGGCTTTCACCTTGGCGAAGAGTTGCGGCCACTCGTCGCCAGCCCCTTCGTCCTCGGTCACCCCGAAAGCGATGTCGTAGTCGACGACGCGGACGATCTCTGACTCGACGCCGAGTTTGTCAAAGTGGGGGATGATGTCTTTCATCAGACCTTCCGTATGTGATACCGTGTCTTCGCCTTTCAACGAACAGCTCAAAAATAGTGCCTTCATCACGATTCCTCCTTCTCAAAAGCAAGACGTTAGGAAGTTCTCCACTCCAAAATTCCGGTCAAATCATCGTAGACCGCGTCTGGATGCACATCCATCGTTTCGAAGGGCTTGCCGTCACGGTTGATCCACGCCGTCTGGAAGCCGAAGTTCTTGGCGCCGATGATGTCCCAGCCGTTCGAAGACATGAACAGCACCTCGTCCCGCTTCAAGGCGGTCGTCTTGAACCAGCTCATATAGGCGGCAGGTGACGGCTTGAACTGTTTGACGCCGTCGATGCTGACGAGTTCGTCGAACAGTTCGGTGAATGATGCGTTCGCGATCAATTGTTCAAGCATGTCAGCGGTCCCGTTCGACAAGACGACGGTCTGGTTGTCCTGTAGTTGCTTCAATACGTCCTCGACTTCCTCATACGGCGAGAGCTCCGCATACGTGGCGATGAGCGCATCTTCGACGTCGCTAGATGCGCTCACGTCGGCCGTAGCTAAGGCGTAACGCAAGGCGTCACGTGTGACGACCGAGAAGTCTTCATAGCGGCCCGAAATCTGACGGATGAAGAAATATTCAAGTTGTTTCGTGCGCCACGTCTGGCTGATTTGGTCACCTTTCCCAGGGAACTGTTCGTCACATGCTGCCTTGACGGAATGGACATCGAACAGCGTCCCGTATACATCGAATGCGAATGCTTGAATTGTCGGTTTCATCAAATTCCTCCTATAGTGTCAGTCGTCCTTTTTCCTATACCCGACAGACAGATTAGAAACACGTCCGATAAGTTGAAGTCTGCGGCTTCGTCGAGTAAGTTTGTGTTAGTTCTAAATGTGATGAGCCGCTTTGTTTATAAGCTAGCTAACAATGGAGGAGGAATTCGATGTACGTTCCAAAACTATATGCCGTCAACGACGCTGAAGAAGTCCACGCTTTCTTGAAAGCCCATCCGTTCGGCACCGTCGTCACACATGACGGGCAGAAGCCGCACGCGACACACGTGCCGCTCCGATTTCACGCAGAAGATGGCCACGTTTGGTTCACGACCCACGTCGCCAGAAACAATCCGCAATGGCAGACGATTGAAGACCAGACCGTGCTCCTGATCGTCCAAGGTCCGGACGCCTATGTCTCGGCGTCATGGTATGGCCATGAGGACGTATCAACGTGGAACTATCAGGCCGTCCATCTGTATGGGCAGGCGACGATTTTGTCATCTGCAGAGCTCGAGACGGACCTGGCCGGACTGCTTCAGGACCATGAAAGAGAGAGGGAGAACGCCATCGTCTGGGAGGAGTTATCGGAGCCGGTGCAGCGGCAAAAACACGGCGTCGTCGGTTTCCGTATCGATATTGATGAAATCCAGGCGGCGTTTAAGCTGAGCCAGAACCGGAATGATGAGGATTACGAGCGCATCGTCTCCGAGCTCGAGCAAGCAGGATGTCCGCTGGCGGACGTGATGCGAGAACATAAAAAATAACCCTGACCTCGTCTGCGCGACCGAAAACGCAGATGAGGTCAGGGTTTGTTTCATGACGATTCGATATCGGCATGTTGGCTCGTGATGGTGCGGTCTAATTGGTGAAGGTACAATTTTGTCGTCAAAAACACGATAAATGAAAAGCCGAACAACAAATAGAGTGGTGACCGGTACGCGAGCATGCCGAGTGCCGTGAATAACAGAAGCGCGAGCACGATGATATATCCGTATCGCATGATACTGAATAGCGCCAATTTCAAAGCGTCCATCGTCTTCATTTCGTAATGCGTCAAAATCGGAAACAGGAACAAGGAAAGAGCGATGAAAACAAAGCCGATCACGAACAGACCCGTAAAGAGCATCGTTTGCCACGCATCGATTTGACGAATGAGTAAAAAGTCGATCAACAAGATGAGCAGAAACAAGGTCCAGACGGCACCGAGCTTGTAATGGCGGCGCACTCCTTCGTTAAAAAAGCGGAAGTAGGCGCGGAACACGCTGTAATCTTGGTTGACCGCCCATTGCCGTGTGACAGCGTTCAAGGCGTATAAGGCTGGGAACAGTGTAATGAGAGGCAAAATGCTCAGTAAAAAGACCACGTTCAGTTGAACCAGGCTGGTGACAAATTCGAGCACTTGGAATAATTTGTTGTGTTCATGCTTTAAGTTCATGATGACCTCCAAGAAGTTAGGGGTGAATCAGCCTAATTTAGATTCGAGACGATTATAGGGTGCGGTCGAGTTTCGGACAATCAATTCAGGTTCATACGTATGTGACGGTGGTGTCTCTGTTTTCTCGACAGCCGCAATGATCCACTCGGCTGCGGCACGGCCCAGCTCTTGTTTAGGATGGACGATAGAAGTCAATTTCACTTCCGTCGCGACTGCGAGTACGGAATCATCATATCCGACGAGTGAGACATCTTGCGGGACAGAGAGACGCAGGCTTCTTAGTTGGTCCAGTACGTTGAGGGCGAGTTGGTCGTTGTAACAGACGATTGCACTAGGTCTCTCGTCCGCGTTTTGAAATACTTGATGAATCACGTCATAAAAAGAAGGCACAAGTTCTTCTGTCGTATACGTTATAATTAATTCTGGCTCTAAGGGAAGGTTGTATTCCCGGAACGCTCGAATAAAGCCACGCATTCGGTGGACTCCCTGGAGGTCGTCCGTTTTGAAAAGTCCCATGATGCGCTCGTGACCGAGTTTGATCAGGTGTTCAGCAGCCAAGAATCCGCCTTTTTCGTCATCCATGATCAAGTATGGAGGCGTTAGTTGCGAATAGTATTGGTTAATCATCAAATAAGGAGTATGCTGTTGTTCGAGTTCTAAATAATATTTGATATTCGGATTGTAGCTACTGCTCTTTGTCGGCTCGACAATCAGCCCGTCGATTTGACGATCTAACATCATTTCGAGACATTGCTTTTCTTTCTCGACATTGTTATCCGTACAAGACAGTGTCAACGTATATCCTTTCGAAGCCAAATGTGATTCAATCCCCCGGATAATAGACGGGAAGATATAATCGGACATATAGGTTGTGATGACCCCGATGTTTTTACCATTGCCCGAACGTTCGATCGTTTGGGGAGTAGAGGTCGGAAGGACAAGGGAGCAGTACGTGCCCGAGCCCTGTTCACGGTAAAGATAGCCTTCGTTCACTAATTCCCCAACAGCTTGTCGAATCGTGTGACGGCTCACTCCAAAGGATTGGACCAATTCATTTTCAGAAGGAATTTTTTCACCTGGTCGTACCGTTCCATCTTTTATCCATTCAAGAATATGATCTTTGACCATATTGTACTTTGTGCGTTGTGCCATCTGGCGTCCCTGCTTTCTTTCATGTACGTCAGGAAACTCATACGTACAAGATATAATCTTACTTACATATTAACAAACAAATGTACCATTTACTATGAATAAGCAAAAAAAGCATCTGAATTTTCTATGAATATGTCCGGACGAAATACAAGAAATACATAAAAATCGAATTGACATGTCCGAACGTGTGTAATAGACTCAAATTGTACAGAAAACGCTTTCATTACTAA
>NZ_LYTG01000033.1:0-50592 GCF_001816105.1 Exiguobacterium sp. SH31 | reverse complement strand
TTTTTATTTAACTCAACATGTACGTACATCTTTATCATGCTTTGCACATGAACATAAAGTGATGGAGGAATTCACAATGAATCGTAAATCGAAAAAAATGTTTGCGTTAACGATGTCAGCACTGATGACAACTTCTTTGGCGCTCGCCGGCTGTTCGGGAGATGAGGCAGGCGCTGATGGAAAAATTGAACTGACATTTATGTTCCGTGGAAATCCAGAAGAGTTAAAAGCCTATCAAGCGACGGTGAAACGTTTTGAAGAAGCCAACAAAGACGTGAAGGTGACGATGGTCCAGACGGCCCCTGATCAGTACGATACAAAACTCAAGTCGGCCATCGCGGGTCGGAAGATTCCGGACGTCTTCTTCTATAATCCTGCCCAAGTGAAAGCCTATGTAAACTCGGGTGTGCTACTCGATATCACAGAGGCGGTTGAAAATTCAGAAGACGTCAAGTTGGACGATATTTGGGAGAAGGGTGTCGACAAGTATCGCTTCGATGGTGAGACGCTTGGAGAAGGTGCAATTTACGGACTGCCGAAAGATTTAGGACCGTTCGCACTCGGCTACAACAAGACGATGTTCGAAGACGCGGGCATTGCGCTTCCGGATAAAGACAAACCGTACACATGGGATGAGTTCGTGGACGTTGCCAAACAGTTGACGAAAGATACGAACGGTGACGGAAAAATGGATCAATACGGCACTGGCTTCAACGTAAACTGGGCCCTTCAGCCGTTCGTTTGGAGCAATGGGGCGGACTGGATCAACGAGGACGGCACGAAAGTGACGATCGATGATCCGAAATTCATCGAAGCGTTACAGTTCTTCGTCGACCAGCAGTTGAAACATGGTATCACACCGTCGATCGGGGAAACACAGACGCTCGACACGTACCAACGTTGGTTGAAAGGACAACTTGCCTTCTTCCCGGTCGGTCCTTGGGACATGGCGGCATTTAAAGAACAGCTGAAATTTGAGTATGATTTACTTCCGTGGCCAGCCGGTTCGACGGGTAAAGCATCAGGATGGGTCGGTTCGCTCGGCATCGGTGTCGGTTCAACGACGAAACATAAAGAAGAAGCAGCGGAACTAGCCATGTACTTGTCTGCCGACCAAGAAGGACAACAGGCGCTCGTAGATGCGCAAGTCCAATTGCCGAACAGTATGGAAATTGCAGACAACTGGGCGGCTGACACGTCGATCAAACCAGAAAACAAACAAGAGTTCCTTGATTTGATCAATGACTATGGCCGCGGCTTCCCAGCTGAGAAAACATACACGGCAGAATGGTATGACGAGTTCTTCAAAAACATCCAGCCTGTCCTCGACGGCAAAACGTCGGTTGAAGACTATGTGAAGACGGCGCAGCCGAAGATGCAGAAATTGCTCGATGCGGCGATCGAACAAGAGAAACAGGCGAACTGATCAGAGAGTCGAAACGGGGTGGCGATGTTCGCCACCCGCGTCTCTGACGTTGAAAGGATGGAAGAACAATGAAGACAAAATCGATTTCTAAGTTATATCGAACAGAGCAACGATACGCCTATCTGTTCGTTGCGGCACCGGTCATTGGGTTTTTCCTCTTCGCGTTCGTCCCGTTGATGTACTCTGTTTACGGCGCCTTCACGAATTGGAACGGTCTCGGTCAAATGAAATTTATCGGGTTTGAGAACTTTGTTAACTTGTTCCAAGATGAATATTTTTATAAATCGATGTACAACACGCTCTTTATGATGATTGGGATCCCGATTGGAATCGCCCTCGCGCTCATGCTCGCTCTTGCGTTGAATCGAGGGATTTTTGGGACGGATACCTTCCGCGTGATTTACTACATTCCCGTCATTTCGTCGATTGCCGCCGTATCGATTTTATGGCAATGGGCGTACAACGGAGACTACGGATTGGTGAACCAATTTTTGGCTTTGATCGGCATCGATGGGCCGAACTGGCTCCAAAATACCGATACCGTCAAGCCAGCGCTTATCCTCATGGCAATTTGGAAAGGGCTCGGCTATACGATGCTCCTTTATTTGGCGGCGCTCCAAAGTGTTCCGAAATCATTTTATGAAGCGGCAAAACTGGATGGAGCCAACGCTTGGCAAAGCTTTTGGCACATCACGCTTCCGATGGTCAAACCGGTCACGTTCTTCATCATCGTGACGAACATCATCGGTGGAGCGCAAATTTTCACGGAAATCAACGTCATGACACCAACCGGGGGTCCGGAGTACTCGTCTGCCTCTGCGGTCTTCTATATTTGGCAAAAATCGTTCGGGAACTTCCAACTCGGTTACGCTTCGGCGATGGCGCTCGTTCTTGGGCTCTTCATTTTCATCGTCACGTTGCTCCAATTCCGGATGAATGAAAAATCATCGTTCGATCTTGATTGAGCGATTCGCGTATAGGAAAGGAGAATAACCATGCAATTAGCTCTCTCACGGAAAAAAGAGAACGTGGAAACAATGTCGGTGAAGAAGAAGGATCGGATCACGGATTTCTTCATTTTTATCTTCCTATCCATCGGAGCGGTCGTCATGATCGCACCGCTGCTCTGGATGGTGTCGACGTCACTAAAATCAAAAGAAGATGTATTCGCGCTCCCGCCGGTATGGATCCCGACTGATATTTCGTTTAGTAAATACACGGAAATTTGGAGTATGGGTCCGCTGTTGTCAGGGATATCAAACAGTTTGATTGTCGCATTATCCGTCACGATTGTCGGGACGTTCACGTCAAGCTTGGCGGCGTTCGCCTTCGCGAAGTTGAACTTCAGAGGCAAGAATAAAATCTTCCTTCTCTTGTTCGCTTCTGTCATGATCCCATACCCGGTGCTCATGATTCCCCAGTTCATGATGTTCTCGAGCATCGGCTGGGTGGATACGCTGTTACCGTTAATTGTGCCTGGGTTATTCGGGAACATCTTTATGATTTTCTTCTTGCGCCAATTTTTGAACAGCATCCCGAACTCGATTATCGAAGCAGCGAAGATTGATGGGTGCTCGTACTTCCAAATCTTCTACAAGATTATTTTCCCGTTAATCAAGCCGGCCGTGGCCGCGCAGTTGATTCTTTGGTTCATGGCAATTTGGAACGACTATCTTGGGCCGATTCTCTATTTGAACTCGCCGGAGAAACAGACGCTTCAACTTGTCATCGCGAACTTTAACGCATCTTATGCAATTCAAAGTGATTATCCGTTAATCATGGCCGCGTCTGTCGTGGCATTACTCCCGATGTTGCTCGTCTTCATGATCTTCCAAAAACAGATCATCGAGTCGATTGCGATCTCTGGTGTGAAGGGCTGAGGTGTGACAGGACAGAGGCACCCGTCTTTTAAAAAGGCGGGTGCCTTTTTGATGGAGAAAGGGGATTTAACATGAGAAAAATGATGGTATGGCTAACACTACTCGCCGTAGCAATCGGAGGAATCTTTTTCTGGCGGACGACGAGTGCGTCAATCAATGATTTAGCACTCCCGAAAGCACCGTTTGAAAAGAAAGTGGACGATGTGACGCCGGAGGTGCTCAACAAAGAGCGTGAGTGGACGACGAACTTCACGCATGACGGGGCGATTTTGAAAGACGGAGACACCTATTACGTCTTTTCGACGGATTACATGGTAGGAAGTCCTCCGACGCCCGGCATTCAAATCCGCAAATCGACCGACCTGGTTCATTGGGAATTCGTCGGTCGTGTGTTTGATCAAGTGTCTGAGGAGGCGTTCGCTTGGGCCGGCGGGAACACATTTTGGGCCCCGGCGATCACGAAAATCGGAGATCGATTCCACTTATACTATTCTGTCTCAGGGGTCGGGAGTCGAACGTCGTATATCGGGCTAGCGACTGCGACAACGATTGAAGGACCTTGGGAAGATGAGGGCGCCGTCATCGCATCGAAAGAAGGTGACGGGGGTGTAGCCAATACAATCGATCCTCACGTGACGCAAGATGCGGAAGGCAAATGGTGGATGACGTATGGTTCGTACTTTGGCGGAATCTTTTTGACGGAGATTGACCCAGACACAGGAAAACGAGTGGATGAATCGTCAGAAGGCACACTGCTCGCCAAGCGGAAAGACATGTCGATGGGTATCGAAGGACCGGAAATTTTATATAACGGCGAGACGGGCTATTACTATTTGATGGTGTCGTATGGATGGTTGGAGGATACGTACAACGTCCGGATCGGTCGCTCGAAATCGATTGCGGGACCGTACGTCGATTCGGTTGGCCGGGACTTACGAGACGAGTCGGATGAGTCGTTTGATACGGGCATGAAAATCGTTGGGCCGTATCGTTTCGAAGGAGATGACGGATACGTCGGGACCGGTCACTCCGCATTCTTACAAGATGGGACCGATACGTTCGTGCTGCATCAGGCGCGGCCGAGTGAAGATATCTACTGGTCACAGCTGCACGTCCGGAAAGTGTATTGGACGAAAGACGGTTGGCCGGTCGTCTCGCCCGAACGCTATGCGGGGGAGAGCGATATCGAGGTCGACGAAACGCACCTGGTCGGGGATTGGGACGTCATCACGTTCCCACGGTTTGACGACGGACAGCAAACCTCGAGTGTATTGACGTTGAAACGAGGCGGAACGCTCGAAGACGGGGACGGGTCGTGGGAATTGAATGATTCGGTCCTCGAGGTCCAAGTCGGACAGGAGACGTATGAGGCGCAAGTCGGAGCGGCTTGGGACTGGGAGACTTGGGAACCGACAATCATCTTCACTGGCCTGAGCGAGGATGGCACCGCCGTATGGGGCAAAAAACGATAAGAGGAGAAGAGGGACCATGCAAAAATTGAACAGTCCAAACCGAGAAGAACGCTATGTGTTGGAACGATTGACGAATGAAACGATGTGGGGCACGCACAACGCCCACGATCCGGCCTCAATCAAAGTCGAGGACTGGTATTACGTGTTCTCGACGGACGCTGCCCATGGGCATCAAATCAACGGCGGGATTCAAGTGCGTCGCTCGCGGGACTTGATCCACTGGGAATATGTCGGCTTGGCGCTTGAAGAGCTTCCGCACGAGGCTGTGGAATGGACCGGGGCGCCGGGACTTTGGGCGCCGGAAGTCGTATTCATGGGTGGCCGCTACGTCATGTATTATGCAGCTTCACAGTTCGGACAGACGCGTTCTTATATCGGTGTCGCCAGCGCGGAAACGATCGATGGACCGTGGCGGGATCACGGGCTCGTGGTGAAAAGTGAGGCCGGGACGTCGGGACCGAACGCGATTGACCCGAATATCACGTTCGATGCGCATGGGGATCCGTGGCTCGTCTACGGTAGTTTTTTCGGTGGGCTGTACGTGTTCCCGGTCGACCCGGAGACGGGGAAGAAACGTCCGGGGAGTGAAGAGACGTTGATCGCGAAACGAGATCAACGTGTCGAAGGGGCGGTCGAGGGACCGTACATCGTCTATCGAGAGACAGATCGTCACTACTACTTGTTCGTCTCTTACGACTCCCTGTTCAAGGACTATCACATCCGTGTGGCCCGATCGACTTCGATCACCGGACCGTACGTCGATTTTGATGGGAACGTCATGACCGACCTCGAGATCGACCCGCAACAAGTTGGCATGAAGATTTTAGGCGGCTATCGGTTCGGGGATAATGAGGGCTGGGTCGGGCCTGGGCATAACTCCGTCTTACAAGACGGGGGCGATGATTATCTCGTCCATCACGTCAGAGGTGAGCAAGATCCGCATTGGCACGAGCTGCATATCCGGAAAATCATCTGGACGGAGTCGGGTTGGCCGCTCGTATCTCCGGAACGATATGCCGGGGAAGCGGAACGTCCTGTCGAGGTGCAAGAACTCTTCGGAGAGTGGGAGTGGATTTATATGGACCGGACGTACCATGGCGTCCTGCATTCGAGTAAGATTGAACTCCTGGCTGACGGGACGTTCGTGACGGAGCATGGCGAACGAGGACGGTTTGAAAAACTGGCGGATGCGAGCATCAAGCTCTACGGTCCCGAAGGAATCACTTGGTATGTGTTACCGGGCTGGGATTGGGAGAATTGGCGAGAGACGCTCGTATTTGCCGGATTGTCTGACCAAGGTCATGTCTTTATCGGCAAAAAGTTATAAATATCCGTACAACTTCTGTCGATTCATTTTAAGTGGCTTGTCACAAATTACTCAGAAACATTACAAAAATGTTCAAATGAAATGTTGAAAACAGTTGATTAATTTAAAATAGTTGATACAATCAAGGTGTAAGTTATACGTACAACTTGATTGTATCTTTTTGTTTTCTGTATGAATTAGGTACGTTATTTGAATAGTTGTACGGATGAAAGGGAGAGGAGTGCCCACACACTTTATTTTTTTCATCCTTTATGTAAGCGTATTCTTTTGGAGGTAGGGTGATGAATATGACCAATTATACAATCGGTGTCGACTATGGGACGCAATCAGGACGCGCGGTCCTCGTCGACGTAGCGACAGGTCGAGAAGTGGCGACAGCGGTCAAACCGTACACACACGGCGTGATGGATGAATATTTACCGGACGGGGCGACCCGTCTCGAGCATGATTGGGCGCTCCAACATCCACAAGACTATTTAGAAGTACTGGAAATCACCATCCCGGCCGTCGTGAAAGAGGCAGGGATCACGCCGGAGCAAGTCATAGGGATCGGCATCGACTTTACCGCATGCACGATCTTACCGATAGACGAACATTTGAATCCACTTTGTTTCCGTGAGGAACATCAACAGAATCCACACAGCTACGTGAAGCTTTGGAAGCACCACGCCGCTCAGGACGAGGCGGATGAGTTGAACCGCATCGCGGCCGAGCGGGGCGAGGATTTCTTGAAACGATACGGCGGTAAAATCTCATCGGAATGGATGATCCCGAAAGTGTGGCAAATCTTGAACGAGGCCCCGGCGATTTATGAGGAAGCGGATCAGATTCTAGAGGCGACGGATTGGGTCGTCTCTCAGATGACGGGCCGTGTCGTTCGAAACAGTTGTACAGCTGGATATAAAGCCATGTGGCATAAACAAGACGGCTATCCGTCAAACGAGTTCTTCAAAGCGCTTGACCCTCGGTTGGAGAACGTCGTCGAAGAGAAACTATCGCGTGACATCGCGCCGATTGGAGCCAAAGCAGGCGAACTGACAGAAGCGTTTGCCGCGCGCATCGGACTCCTTCCGGGCACGGCCGTCGCGGTTGCGAACGTCGACGCCCACGTGGCGGTGCCGGCCGTCGGGATTGCAGAACCTGGCAAGATGTTGATGGTCATGGGCACATCGACGTGCCACATCCTGCTCGGTGAAGATGAACAAGTCGTCCCAGGCATGTGCGGCGTCGTCGAAGACGGTGTCATTCCAGGCTTGATGGGCTATGAAGCTGGTCAATCGTGTGTCGGGGACCATTTTGAATGGTTCACCGAGACATGTGTCCCAGGGCATTACGTGGAAGAGGCCGCCTTGAAAGGTATCGGTATCCATCAGCTGTTGACGGAGAAAGCAGCCCGTCAACGTGTCGGTGAGAGTGGACTCGTTGCTCTCGACTGGTGGAACGGAAACCGGTCAACGCTCGTCGATACGAATTTGACGGGTGTCCTTCTCGGAGCGACATTGCTCACGAAGCCGGAAGACATCTATCGGGCGTTAATCGAAGCGACAGCATACGGGACGCGGACGATCGTGGAAGCGTTCCGCAACAGCGGCGTCCCCGTGCATGAAGTGTATGCCGCAGGTGGGATTGCCGAAAAGAACGCACTCATGATGCAAATTTATGCGGACGTCTTGAACATGGAGATCAAAATCTCAGCCTCTTCACAAACACCAGCTCTAGGCTCCGCCATGTTCGGAGCAGTAGCTGCCGGCGTGGAGCGGGGAGGTTATGCCACGATCAAAGAAGCTGCAGCGAAGATGGGCCGCGTCAAAGAAGAGACGTATAAGCCGATCTTGGAAAACGTCGCGACGTATGACGCTTTGTTCGCCGAATACACGAAACTATACGATTACTTCGGTCGCGGCGAGAATGACGTGATGAAACGTTTGAAAAAAATAAAAGCTGAAGCCTCACGTGTGAAGGAGGAGCCTGTATGGTAAGCCGTCGCTTGAAAGAAGAAGTGTTACAAGCGAACTTGGCTCTTCCGAAGCACGGTTTGGTCACGTTCACCTGGGGCAACGTCAGTGGCATCGACCGCAACGCCGGTTTGGTCGTCATCAAACCGAGCGGCGTTCCGTACGAACGATTGACCGTGGAGGATATGGTCGTCGTCGATCTCGAAGGTAACATCGTCGAAGGTGAACTGCGTCCCTCATCAGACACACCGACCCATCTCGCGCTCTACCGGTCTCTCCCTGAGATCGGTGGTGTCGTGCACACACATTCGCCATGGGCGACAAGTTGGGCACAGGCGAAGCGGGCCATCCCGGCGTTTGGAACGACACATGCCGATTATTTTTATGGCGAGATCCCATGCACCCGTGAATTGACAGACGAGGAAATCGAAACGGCGTATGAACTCGAGACGGGACATGTCATCTTGGAAACGCTTGATGAGTTAATGCTTGAAGCAGTCGCCGTACCCGGTGTGCTCGTGGCGAACCACGCACCGTTTTGCTGGGGCAAAGACGCGGATGAAGCCGTCCATAACGCGGTCGTCCTCGAAGAAGTCGCGAAGATGGGCCTTCATGCCTTGAATTTAAATCCAGGCCTGACACCGATTAAACAGAGCGTATTAGATAAACATTATTTGCGAAAACACGGGGCGAACGCATACTACGGCCAAAAATGACCGTCACTCGCCTTGATATTAGGGGGACTTTGAATGTTGACAGCGAAAACATACGAATTTTGGTTCGTGACAGGAAGCCAAATGCTTTACGGCGAAGACGTGCTCCGACAAGTTGAACAAAACTCAAAAGACATGGTGGTCGGTCTCGATGCGGACGACGCATTCAAGGATCGAGTCGTATTTAAAGGCGTCGTTAAAAATTCAGAAGAAATTCGTCAGATGATGTTAAAAGCGAACGCGGACGACTCGTGTGCGGGTGTCATCACTTGGATGCACACGTTCTCGCCATCGAAAATGTGGATCAGTGGCATGCGTGTCCTGCAAAAACCGTTGCTCCATTTCGGGACACAGTTCAATCGCGATATCCCGTGGGATGAAATCGATATGGATTTCATGAACTTGAACCAATCGGCACATGGCGACCGGGAGCACGGCTTTATCACGAGTCGCATGAACGTCAAACGCAAAGTGATTGTCGGCCATTGGCAAGATGAGGCGACACGCGGCAAGATGGCGAATTGGATGAAAGTGGCGCATGCGTTGTCGGAGAGTAAGGCGTTAAAAGTGGCGCGTTTTGGTGACAATATGCGTAACGTCGCTGTGACAGAAGGCGATAAAGTCGAAGCGCAGATTCGCCTCGGCTGGACGGTTGACGGGTATGGGGTCGGCGATCTCGTCACATATATGGACGCCGTGACAGACGCTGACCTCGATGAGTTAATGAATGAATACGCGTCTCGCTATGAGCTCGCGAATAAAGGGATGGCTGAAGATGAATTCCTCGCATCCGTCCGTTATCAAGGTCGCATCGAGCTTGGGATGAAAGCCTTCCTCGAGGCAGGCGGCTATACCGCCTTCACGACGACGTTTGAAGACTTGCATGGCATGAAGCAGTTGCCAGGTCTTGCCGTCCAACGCTTGATGGAACAAGGGTATGGCTTTGCTGGAGAAGGCGACTGGAAAACGGCGGCGTTGGTCCGTCTCATGAAAATTATGGCGAACAACGAGCGGACGTCGTTCATGGAAGATTATACGTACCACTTTGAACCGGGTAACGAAATGGTGCTCGGTGCCCACATGCTTGAGATTTGTCCGACGATTGCTGTCGATAAACCAAGAATCGAAGTCCATCCGCTCGGGATCGGTGACCGGGAAGCACCGGCACGTATCGTCTTTGAAGGACAGAGCGGCAAGGCGTTGAATGCGAGTATCATCGATCTCGGACATCGCTTCCGTCTTCTCGTCAATACAGTTGAAGGTATCCAGCCGGAAGAAGCGATGCCGAACTTACCGGTCGCCCGCGTTCTTTGGAAAACAGAGCCTTCGATGGCGCAAGCGGTCGAAAACTGGATTCAAGCCGGCGGCGCGCACCATACATGTTACTCCTATGAAGTGACGACCGATCAATTGCGTGATTTTGCGGAACTGCTCGACGTTGAAATCGCAGTCATCAACGCCAAGACCGAGACGGTCCAGTTCAACAACGAGCTGCGGTGGAACGAACTTTACTATCGACCATAATCTAAAGGGCCACTTTGATGGCCCTTCTTCATGGAGGAGATACAATGAACAACCAACTCATTAAACCGATGCACAAGGCGACAGGAACGACGCAGATCATCGTCAATGCCGACTTATCGAAAGGGAAAATCAGCAAGCACATTTATGGGCACTTTGCTGAACATTTAGGTCGTTGTATTTATGAAGGCCTCTGGGTCGGTCCTGACTCCCCGATTCCAAACACCGACGGAATTCGAAATGACGTGCTCGCTGCCCTGAAGAAATTGAATATTCCCGTTCTCCGCTGGCCGGGTGGCTGTTTTGCCGACGAGTACCACTGGAAGGACGGAGTCGGTCCAAACGAGAATCGTAAACGGATGGTCAATACGCACTGGGGTGGGGTAGTCGAAAACAATCACTTCGGTACCCATGAATTCATGCGCCTCTGTGAACTGCTCGAGTGTGAGCCATACATCTGCGGGAATGTCGGAAGTGGGACGGTCCAAGAAATGTCGGAATGGGTGGAATACATGACGTTCGGCGGCGAGTCACCGATGTCGAACTGGCGTCAAGAGAACGGTCGGACTGAGCCGTGGGAACTCACCTACTTCGGCGTCGGGAATGAGAACTGGGGTTGCGGCGGAAACATGCGCCCGGAATACTATGCGGATCTGTATCGCCGCTACCAGACGTACGTCCGCAACTATGACGGCAACAAACTCTATAAAATTGCTGGTGGAGCGAATATCGATGACTATAAATGGACAGAGGTCCTCATGCGGGAAGCAGGGACGATGATGGATGGACTCAGTCTCCATTACTACACGATCCCCGGCGACTTCTGGTTGGGCAAAGGATCAGCCCTCGATTTCACGGAGGACGAATGGTTCATCACATTGAAGCGCGCTCTCCATATGGATGAGTTGATCACGAAGCACGGCCAAATCATGGACCAGTATGACCCGGAGAAACGCGTCGGGTTGATTGTAGACGAGTGGGGCACTTGGTTCGATGTCGAGCCAGGGACGAACCCAGGTTTCTTGTATCAACAAAACTCGATTCGGGATGCACTCGTGGCTGCAATCCATTTCAACATCTTCCATAACCATAACGACCGCGTCCATATGGCGAACATCGCCCAAATGGTCAACGTGTTGCAGGCGATGATTTTGACAGAAGGAGACCAGTTCGTCCTCACTCCGACGTATCATGTGTTCGAGATGTACAGCGTCCACCAAGACGCAGAGCGCGTCGAACTCGCCGCGCATACACGTAACTATGTGGCCAAAGATGAAGCCATCCCGGCGGTGAACGCCACTGCTTCGCGAAATGCGGACGGGGTGCTCCATATTAGCTTGTGCCAACTCGACCATGAGCAAGGCGATACGGTCGAAATCGATTTACGGGGCATCGGCGCCATCTCTGACGTGTCGGCCCGAATCTTGACGGCGGACCACTTGAACGCCCATAACACGTTCGAACAGCCGGATCTCGTCTCACCACGCAATCATGATGTGACTGTCACGGAAGACGGGAAGCTCGTTTTCGACGTCCCGGCGATGAGCGTCATCACGATCGCGGTCCGCTGAGATGACAGTGGTGGAGACGCGACGATGCCGGACGTGTCTGCCTCAGGAAACGGATACGGACTGGCTGTTAACCATCGATGCGGAAGTCATGGACCAAGTCCCAGATGCCGAATATGAGGCACGACTCACGCATTGTGCGGCTTGTCCGTTCCACCAACAAGACACCTGTTTAAAATGTGGGTGCTACGTCTCATATCGGGCCAGACTCGCGACGAAGCACTGCCCATTGAACGTTTGGTAAAAAGGAGTAGATGTCATGAAGCAGCAAACAGAGTCAACAATCGTACTCGAAAATGACTCGTGTCGTTTGAACATATTGACTTACGGTGCGACGCTGCAAGAATTCTCGATTCAAGACGAAGGTTGGAAAAACATCATCTTGTCATACGACACGGTCGAGGAATACATGAAGGACACGTATTATTTAGGAGCGACAATCGGTCGAGTTGCCGGACGGATCGACAACAGCACGTTCGAACTTGACGGCACGACCTATCGCTTACCTGCGAATGATGGAATGCATCATCTGCACGGCGGGGATGGTTTACATCGTCGCGTCTGGACGGTCGAGCAGGTGACGTCTGATCGCGTGTTGCTTCATTACGTCAGTCCGGACGGAGCGAACGGGTATGGTGGCACGCTCGATGTCCGTGCTATGTTCGAACTGATTGACCAAGGTGTCATCATCACGTACGAGGCAACGTGTGACAAAGACACGATATGCGATTTGACAAACCATACGTATTTTAACTTGAGTGGGGGCGAGCGTGATATTTTGAACCACGAACTCACGTTATCGGCTAGCACATTCGCTGAACTGCGTGACGATTTGATTCCGACGGGACGCTTGCTTGAAGTGGACGGTACACCGTTCGACTTCCGGACAGGTCGCGCCTTGTCCGATGGTGTCGCCTCGACACATCCGCAAAATGAATTGGTCGACGGCTACGATCATCCGTTTATTTTCACTGATCGACGTGAAGCGAGATTGTATGACCGAGAGTCACAGCGTGAGTTGACGTTGTCGACGACCGCCCCCGCCATCGTCCTCTATTCAGGGAATCAGATGAACGAGACGACTTCATTGCGTGAAGGGACGTCGAGACGTTACTACGGCGTCTGTCTGGAACCGCAACACCTCCCTGATGCGGTGCACCATGAGACGTTCCCGTCGATTCGTTTGAAGGCGGAAGACACGTACCGCTGGCAAACGACGTACCGAGTCGAGACAGGAGTCAGCCGATGAACCTCGAACAGATCAACCAACGTGTGCAAGCCTGTGACTGCGGGAATCCTCATCACGCGATCACAATTGAACGGATGGTCGCGTCAGATTACGTCTGGGACGAATTGGCCGCATTTGTACAAGAAAAAGGATGGACAAGTGTCCTTGTCGTCGCCGACGCCAATACCGAGCGCGTCGGGTTTCTCCCGCTACGAGAAGCCTTGATGAAAATCGGAGTCGATGCGTCGCTCGTTTCGCTCCAAGCGGACGAGCAAGGTGACGTCTTGGCGAATGAACGCTCGGTCGTTCAAGTGTTGCTTGCCCAAGAGGCAACCGTAGATGCGCTCATTGCGCTAGGAGCAGGTACGATTCACGATGTCACCCGTTTCTGTGCGGCCAAAACGAAAGTGCCATTCATCTCGGTGCCGACCGCACCATCAGTGGATGGTTTTACGTCAAAAGGGGCGCCGCTCATTGTAAGAGGCAAAAAAATCACGTACCAACTCGTTTCTCCGATTGCGGTATTCGTCCCGAACCAGGTGATTCGGAAGGCACCCGATGCATTGATTGCAGCAGGGGTCGGCGATATGCTTGGGAAGTACACGTCCTTGTTGGACTGGCGGTTTGGAGCGTTTGACGGTGGTGAACCGTTTTGTCCGGTCGCCGCATCGCTGACAGAACAGGCGTTACAATCGTGTGTGGACAACTTGCCTGCCATCTATGAACGAGACGCGGACGGGTTGGATCAACTGATGGAGTCCCTACTGTTGTCGGGGATCGCCATGTTGATTTTTGGCCATTCACATCCAGCTTCCGGCGGTGAACATCACTTGTCCCATTATTGGGAGATGGACTTTATCGCCAACCATCGTCCAGCGGTCCTTCATGGAACGAAAGTCGCCATCGCCACGATGGAGCTCATCGATACGTATAAAACGACGATGCTTGACTGGCCCAACACACCGGACTCGTTACGGACGTGGGCCGAGCTGATGCCGACACGGGAAGAGCTCGAACACATCTTCCGCGCGTTACAGGCGCCGCTTCGACCCGAAGAGATCGGGGTCTCCTCACTTCTGTTAGCGAGCAGTCGGAGAGAGGCATACCGCTTGAGAGAACGACATACGTTATTGAAACATATGAGCTTGAACCGAACACAATCTGAGGTAGGGGAGCGTTCTTTATGAGAGAGACGATCACGAATCCGTTAGTTGAACAACGGGCGGACCCATGGATCACACGCCATCCAGATGGCTATTATTATTTCACGGCCTCATTGCCTGACTTCACTGGCATTCCGCTCCGTCGAGCGAAAACGCTCGCAGGCTTGACAGAGGCGGAAGAACGAGTCGTTTGGAACAAGCATGAGACAGGAATCATGAGCGCTAATATTTGGGCTCCGGAACTACATCACATCCATGGGAAATGGTACCTTTATTTCGCGGCCGCGCGGGAAGACGACATTTTCGATCATCGGATGTACGTGCTCGAGAATAGCTCATCGAATCTGTTAGAAGGAGAATGGGTTGAGAAAGGGCAAGTCCGGACATGGTGCGAGTCGTTTTCCCTTGATGCGACGACGTTCGAGCACGAGGGACGTCTCTATTATATATGGGCGCAAAAAGACCCGGCAATCGACGGCAACTCGAACCTTTACATCTCGGAGATGGAGAACCCGTGGACGCTCACGGGTCCACAGACGATGATTGCGACTCCGGAGTATGACTGGGAGAAGGTCGGGTTCCTTGTGAACGAAGGACCCGCCGTGTTGAAGCGGAATGGTCACATTTACATCACGTTCTCTGCGAGTGCGACGGACCACAACTACTGCATGGGTCTACTGCGCGCCGAGGAGACGAGTACTCTATTGGACGCTCGGAGTTGGACGAAACATCCCGAACCGGTCTTCGGAACCGATGAAACGGCAAGCCAGTACGGACCGGGTCACAACAGTTTTACGACGCTAGATGACGGGACGGACATCCTCGTCTATCACGCCCGCAACTACAAAGAGATTGAAGGGGACCCGCTATGGGACCCGAACCGACATACGCGTGTCCAACCGTTCATGTGGGATGAAGTCGGCCCAGTGTTCGGCCGACCGATTCGTGACGAGGAGGCTGTACGATGAAGCAAGTAGAAGATCGACATTTGATTTTAGAACAACGGGCCGACCCGTGGGTGTATTTGCATACCGATGGCTATTACTACTTCACGGCGTCAGTGCCTGAATATGACTTGATTGAGCTACGTCGGGCTAAATCACTTCAAGCGCTTAAGACGGCCGAGCCGGTGACCGCATGGGTGAAGCATGAGACGGGCCCGATGAGCGACTTAATTTGGGCGCCTGAGCTACATCACATTCACGGTAAATGGTATATATACTTTGCTGCCGCGAAGTCACGTGACATCGTCAATGGTTTGTTCGACCACCGCATGTTCGTGTTAGAGAACGAATCGGCGAACCCGCTTGACGGGGAATGGGTCGAAAAAGGTCAAGTCCAGACCGAATGGGATTCGTTCGCCCTTGATGCGACCGTATTTGAACATAAAGACGTACATTATCTTGTGTGGGCGCAAAAAGATCCCGCCATCGACGGAAACTCAAATTTATATATCGCCGAACTGGAAAATCCATGGACCATCAAATTACCGCAAGTCATGCTGACGAAGCCGGAGTATGATTGGGAGACTCGTGGTTTCCTCGTCAATGAGGGAGCAGCAGTATTGAAGCGGAACGGTCACATCTTTATCACGTACTCTGCGAGTGCGACCGATGAGAATTACTGTTTGGGCATGTTGTGTGCATCAAGCGAATCTGATGTGTTGAACCCGGCGTCATGGTCGAAAGCGTTTCGGCCGGTGTTCCAAACGAATGAAGCAGTCAATCAATTCGGGCCCGGACACAATAGCTTCACGGTGAACGAGAACGGTGAAGACGTCATCGTTTACCATGCACGGACGTATACAGAGATCGAAGGTGATCCACTGTACGATCCGAATCGTCATGCGCGGGCCCAAGTGTTTATATGGAATGAGGAAGGGCGCCCGGAATTCGGGAAACCGCTCTAATCAATCAGCAACAGACGTTCACACGTTGTGGGCGTCTGTTTTCTACGTGTATGCAAACGATTGGTATAATCGATTGGTGATTATACATAAAAACTTATCGCCAAACAAGGTATGAAGAGGTTTATAGTTAGAAAGAGAAAGTAAATCTTGAAAGAATCGAGCGATGATCAATGAAGATGAAATGGATTGTGCGAACGTTAGGTTGGCTGATTGTCGGCTTGGCCTTATTCGAATTGGCGACGGACCGGCCTGAGCCACCGAACCCACCGATTGAACACGAATTTGAAGAACCGACGGCGTTTCCGTTCGATATCACGCGTCGCTACAGTGAAATCGATATCGCAAAGCCGCACCACATGCACCAATTCGTGTTTCATTATGTGAATGAGGAGACGACACAAGAACTGCACTATATCGTCCATAAAATCGTCGATGAACCCAATGAGATGGAGGACATCTCATTATACGGAGACCAATACGAGCTTGCTGACGGGACAACGGCCTATTTCGATGAAACGGAGTCGACGTCACAAGGATTATGGTGGCAAAATCGAGACGGCTTCACAGCCCGAATCATCTATTACATCGACGGTAACTCCGTTGAACTCGACGATGAGAACCGCTTGTCGGTCCAACAATTGATCAACTTGGCCAATCAAACGTTATGACGTCAGCCCGCATCTCATTAATCGAGAGCAGCGGGCTTTTTCTATTTTCTCCTCAAATATCTTGAAGTTCAGATTGACAGCGCTCCTGAATTCATCCTATACTCATTAATGATAATGATTATCAATGTCGATACAAAGACATTGTCATAGGAAAAGGGGATTCGAACATGAAAAGTTACAAGAAATTGCTACATATGTTCATCATCATGTCTGCTTTCGTGCTCGTGCTCGCAGGATGCGGCTCGAACAATGAAGATGCGGCCACGACAGATGAGTCTGCCGAAACGGCAGAAGGCTATCCGATCACGATTAAACATGCGTTAGGCGAGACGGTCATCGACAAGAAACCGGAACGCGTCGCAACAATTGCTTGGTCGAACCAAGACGTCGCCCTTGCGCTTGACGTCGTCCCAGTCGGTTTCTCGGCTGCGAACTACGGTGTCCAAGACGGCAGCGGCATGTTGCCATGGACGGCTGAGAAGCTAAAAGACCTTGGGGAAGAAAACCCGAACATTTACCAAGACACAGACGGTCTCGACTTCGAAGCGATCGCTGACTCACAGCCGGACGTCATCTTGGCTGCCTACTCAGGCATCACACAAGAAGACTACGACACGTTGAGCGAGATCGCACCGGTCGTCGCTTACCAAGAAACGCCTTGGGTCTCATCATGGCAGGACACAGTCCTCTACGACTCGATCGCCATGGGCATGGAAGCAGAAGGCAAACAGTTGATCGAAGACACAGAGAAACTCATCGCTGATAAAGCTGCTGAAGTACCAGGCATGGCTGGCAAGAAAGCGGCCTTCATCGCGCTCAGCCCGGATGACCTTTCAAAATTCTATATTTACACGACAGGTGACCCACGTGGCGCCTTCATCGAAGAGCTCGGCATGGAATACCCAAAAAACATCACAGATCAAATTAAAGATGAGAACAGCTTCTACCTCGAGCTCAGCTCAGAGAACGCTGACATCTTGAACGATGTCGACATCTTCGTCGCTTACGGCAACGAAGAGACGTTGAAAGCACTTCAAGCTGACCCGCTCTACAGCAAAGTACCGGCTATCGAGCGCGGATCGGTCGTCATGATTGAAGACAACACGCCACTCGCGGCTGCCGGGACACCGTCACCGCTCTCGATCGAATACACGATCGACGACTACTTGAAGCTCGTCTCAGAAGCACTCGGGAAAGTCGAGTAATCATATGAATACGCTGAAGAAGTTGCAAACGCCGAGACATTTCCCGCTCCTGCTCGTAGGGTCGATCGTCCTGCTCGTCGTCTGTATGCTCGCTTCACTTGCTTTCGGCTCACGGACAGTCGGATGGGATGAACTGCTTGACGGTTTATTCCGTCCGGCTGTTCAGTCGTATGAAGCGGACATTATCCGGCAACGGGTCGTGCGGACGCTGTTCAGTCTCATGTGCGGCGCGGCGCTCGGTGTGTCGGGTGCTTTGATGCAGTCGGTGACACGTAATCCGATTGCTGACCCGAGCATTCTCGGGGTGAACACGGGCGCGGCGCTGTTCGTCGTCGTCGGGATCGCCTTTTTCAACATCTCGACGGCGGGCGACTACATCTGGTTCGCCCTCGTCGGTGCACTCTTGACGGCCGCGTTCGTGTTCGGCATCGGCTCGCTCGGACGAGGCGGTTCGACCCCGCTCAAGCTCGTCTTGGCCGGGGCGGCGACAAGTGCGGCGTTGTCCTCGCTCGTCATGGCAATCATGATCCCGCGCTCGAACGTCATGGACCAGTTCCGGTTCTGGCAAGTCGGCAGCGTCGGGGCGGGGACGATGGACTCGATCGTAACGTTCCTCCCGTTCTTTATCGCCGGCATCTTTATCGCCATCTTCGCGGCCCCGTCACTCAACATCATGGCGCTCGGCGAAGAAATGGCGACGGGACTCGGGGTCCGGATCGGTTCGTTAAAAATCATCGCTTCGTTCGCCGGCGTCATCTTGTGTGGCGCAGCGACGGCATTGGCCGGTCCGATCGGCTTTATCGGTCTGTTGGCCCCGCACTTGATCCGTCTCGTGCTCGGCCCGGATGAACGGTATATCATTCCGATGTCAGCCTTATCGGGCGCCATCCTGTTGACGTTCGCCGACGTGGTCGGGCGTTTGCTTGGAAGTCCGGGCGAACTTGAAGTCGGGATCGTCACCGCGTTCGTCGGGGCGCCGATCTTGATCGCCTTGACGATGAAAGTGAAGGTGCGTGGCCTATGATGAAACAGTCAGTTCAACCTATCATTCACAATAGTCGCAAGCGCCGGCAACGTACGGTGTTCGTGACGCTCGTGCTATTCGTGCTCGCGCTCGCCTTGAGCGCATTGATGCTCATGCTCGGCAATACGATCTATCCGGTCGCGGATGTCATCCGTGTCTTGTTCGGGGAACAAGTACCGGGTGCCTCGTTCGCCGTCGGCACGATCCGTCTGCCACGCATGCTCGCCGGCGTCTTCTCAGGACTCGCGTTCGGTATCGCCGGGACAGTGTTCCAGACGATGCTCAGAAACCCGCTCGCCAACCCGAACGTCATCGGCATCACGACAGGATCGAGTGCGGCCGCCGTGTTCGGCATCGTCGTCTTGCAGGCGAGCAATACGTTCGTCTCGGTGATCTCGGTCATCGGGGGACTCGCGACGGTCATCGTGCTCTACGTCTTATCAAAAGGCGCCGCTTTCTCGATCGGACGTCTCGTCTTGGTCGGGATCGGCATCCAAGCGATGCTGACCGCGGTCATCAACTACTTATTGCTCATCAGTCGCCAAAACGATGTCGGGACGGCGATGCGTTGGTTGAGCGGCAGTTTGAACGGGGTCAAGATGGAGACGTTGCCGCCGCTCATGCTCGCGGTCGCCCTCTGTCTCCCGGTCATCCTCCGCCTCAGCCGGCAGCTGCAGATTTTAGAGCTCGGGGAGATGACGGCGACGTCGCTCGGCATCAAGACGAACCAGACCCGGATCCTCTTGATCATCGCCTCGGTGCTCATGCTCGCACTGGCGACAGCGACGACCGGACCGATCGCTTTCATCGCTTTCCTTGCCGGACCGATCGCGAAACGGCTCGTCGGGGATGGACGCTCGACGATCATTCCGGCCGGACTCGTCGGCGTCATTCTCGTGCTCGCCGCCGACTTGATCGGACAGTTCGCTTTCACAGTCCGCTATCCGGTCGGTGTCATCACCGGCATGGTCGGTGCACCGTATTTGATTTACCTCTTGATCCGAATGAACCGGAGAGGGGAGTTATAACGAGAGAAGAGCCACATCCCGCGTCGGATGTGGCTCTTCTTGCTGTTAGTAGGCAGTCCATCCGCCGTCGATGGCGACGACTTGGCCGTTGACGAAGCTTGACTCGTCCGAGCCAAGGAAGAGGGCGAGCTGGGCGATTTCTTCCGGTTGCCCGATGCGCGGATTGATGGCCATCCCGAGTTGTTGGCGATTAAATCCGGCCTGACTCATGTTCGTCATCGTCGAGCCGATATTCGTCGCGACCGCACCAGGGGCGATCCCGTTGCAGCGGATGTTTTGATCGGCATACATGAACGCCGTGTTCTTCGTCAATCCGACGACGGCATGCTTCGACGCCGTATAGGCCGCACCGGCACGGGCCCCATACAAACCGCCGGCCGAGATGTTGTTGACGATGACACCGTGCCCTTGTTTCGTGAACAAATCGACAGCAATCCGCATCGCTTTCATGACTGACACCGTGTTGACGGCAAAGATTTTCTCCCAGCGTTCATTCGAGATTTCACCGACGGGCTCCATTCCGTCCATGATGCCGGCGTTGTTGACGAGGATGTCAACGCGTCCGAACGTCTTCACCGTCTCATCGAACAAGTTGTGTAGTGCTTTTTCTGACGTCACGTCTGTCTGGATCGCGAGTGCTTCCCCTGAGATGTTCTCGACAACTTGCTGCGCTCCATCGATGTTCATATCTGAGACAACGACTTTGGCGCCTTCTTTCGCATACAACTCCGCAATCGCTTTCCCCATGCCTGATGCTGCTCCTGTGACGATTGCCACTTTGCCTGCTAACCGCATACCTGTCTCCTCCTTTTATTGTACATGTGTTCAATAACTATTATAATGAGTTTTAGAAAACGCTTACAATAATCAAAAGATTGATGAACTGTTGAATAATCAACAAGTAGATAGATAACTGTTGAAAGGAACGTGCAAATGATGAAGCCGGATTTGCGTGTCGTCAAAACAAAACGAGCGCTCCATGAGGCGCTCGTCGAATTATTGCGGGATCGTACGCTCGAACAAGTGACGATTTCAGAACTTTGTCGTGTGGCAAATGTCAATCGAGGGACGTTCTATCTTCATTACGGTCGAATCGAGGATGTGTTCGAAGAGTATTTCCAAGAAATTACGGCCGACCTTGCCAAGTCGTACGAGGAGCCGTACCGTCATGTGAAGTTGCTCAACCCGCGGACGATCCGCATCTTTCACCACATCAAGACCTACGTCGAATTTTACCGCATCGTCTTCTCGAAAAACGTACCACTCGCGTATTACTACATGTTATTCGACGAGGTACGGAAACTGCTTCTCCGTGATACGGCGGCGCTCAAACGGAACGACATCGATCACGACCTGCTGTGTTCGTATCAAGCGAATGCCATCGTCGGGATGATCATCTATTGGGCCGAACGTGATTTCCAGACCGATCCGAGTGAGATGAACGAGCAGTTGGCAAACATATTACGACTCGATTCTGGCCGCCTCGTTTAGGTGGTCTTTTCTCGTTCATCGAACATATCCAAAAATGTCGAGGCGACGTTCGACAGATGACTCTCGTTCTTCCAAATCAAATGAACGGAAGACGTGAGCGATGGATTGAGTGGAACGAACACCAACTCGGTCCCATTCGTGTTGATGATCCCGTCGAGGCATAGAGCGTGGCCGATGCCTGCGTGGACGAGGAGCGAGGCGTTATAGAGCAGATTGTACGTCGCGACGACATCCGCTTCACCCAAATCGACGCTGAGCCGGTCCGACAAGTGACTGTTCCGACAAGATGAGCGGCAAATCCAACAAATCTGCCGTCTCTAGATGTGTACGGTTCCCAATCTGGCTATCACGCCGTGTCAACACGCCCCAACGGTCGACATGAGGGAGCTCGCGCGAGGCGTATGCGGCTAGATTGACCGGTTCGATGACGACCCCGAAGTCGAGGATGCCCCGGTCCAACTTGTCGATCACGTCGTCGCCGTTACCGCTATATAAGCGCAACTTGACGTCGGGATGAAGCTGTTTCATCTGTTTGAACGTTGTGATGACCGAGGTGAGCGTCCTCGTCTCACCACCGCCGATATATAGTTCTCCGCTGACGGGTGTCGCCGTGTTCAAGTTCGCCGAAATCTTATCGGCAAGGCGGACCATCTCCTTGGCGTGTTCAGCCAAATAGTAACCCCGTTCGGTCAATGTGACCCCGCCTTGGCTTCGTTCGAACAGCGGTCCCCCGAGACTGTCCTCGAGCTGATGGATCTGGCGGGACAGGGCCGGTTGGGATAACCGTAAGTGTTCGGCGGCGCGCGTGATATTCTTCTCGCTTGCGACGGCGAGGAAGTATCGCAATTGTTGGAGCTCCATGTCATCCCTCCATGCGTTTTTGTTATGGTTCTTAATCAAATAGTAGCATTAGACATGACGCTTGTCCGTTCCTATACTGGAGTCAAACAAAGGAGGAATGGATTATGACCATCAATAAAGTTGTCATCATCATGGGGGCGTCGAGCGGGATTGGGGAAGCAACAGCTAATCGCTTAGCAGAACGGGGCGCGAAACTTGTGCTCGCCGCCCGTCGTCTTGATCGGTTAGAAGCCATCCAAGCGAACCACCCCGAGGCCGATATCATCGTGAAACAAGCTGATGTTACCGATTATGCCGCTGTGGAGGAGGTTGTAAAGACGGCACTCGACACGTTCGGGACAATCGACGTCTTGTTCAATAACGCCGGGATCATGCCGACCGCGCCGCTCGTTGACGGGCGCCGTGACGAATGGCAGGCTATGCTGGATGTGAACGTGACCGGTGTGCTGAACGGGATCGCGGCTGTACTCCCAATCATGGAACGCCAACAGTCGGGTCATATCATCGCGACCGATTCGGTAGCCGGGTACGTCGTCTATCCGGAGTCGGCCGTTTACTGTGGGACGAAGTTCGCGGTCCGTGCCATCATGGAAGGCTTGCGCCAAGAACAGCGAGAGAACAACGTCAAGTCGACGATTATTTCGCCTGGAGCCGTTCAGACCGAGCTGTACAACACGATCAGTGACAAAAAAGCCGCAAAGGCGCTCCATGAAGCACAAACCGAATGGGGATTGACGAGCGAGGATGTGGCCGAAGCGGTCGTTTACGCCATCGATACGCCGGACCGGGTCTCAATCAGCGATCTTGTGATTCGTCCGACGAAACAACAGGTGTGACGATGGATACCGAATTGAAAGACCGTGTGTCTGACCGATATATCGCTGCTGGGGAAGCCGTCTTTGAAGAAATCCATCGCATTCAACGAACCATCGAGCCGACGCTCATGCGCTTGAACTATCAACTTTTACAGAAAGACGAATTTCAGCGGACACTCTCGGATTTGATTGGGGACCCGGTCGACGATTCGGTCACGGTGTTACCGCCGTTCTACACCGATTTTGGGAAGCATATCACGTTCGGGACGGGCATCTTCATCAATCGAGGCGTCATGTTCACCGACCTCGGGGGCATCGGCATCGAAGACCACGTCTTAATTGGTCCGTTCGCCAAGCTGTTGACGGTCAACCATCCGACCGACCCGAACGAACGGCGCGGCTTAATCACGAAACCGATTCGTGTGAAACGGAACGCCTGGATCGGGGCCGGGGCGACGATTTTGCCTGGCGTCACGATCGGCGAGAACGCCATCGTCGCGGCCAACGCGACGGTGACGAAAGATGTCCCGGACAATGTGACGGTCGCCGGCACCCCGGCCCGCATCGTCGGAGCGATCGAGTGATTGTTATGAAACCCGTACTGACTAGTATGTTCGTCTCGCTTTTGTTGCTGAGTGGGTGCGGAGGCGATGTGTTCGAAAGCAAATCTCAACCGGAAGAGCCATCGTCCGAGTAACCGAGTGAAGGAGGGATCGAGATGAGCGAAATCACGCTCCAAATTGACGGCGAACAGGCCGTCATCCGCCTCGAGAACAGTCCGACGGCTGTCGCACTACAGGAGCGGTTGCCGCTCACGCTGTCGATGCAGGACTTGCATCAAAACGAGAAGTTTTTCTATTTTGGCGAACCGCTACCCGCGAATCCGGAACGCGTCGGTTCGATTCGGGCTGGTGACGTTATGTTGTACGGAGATGACTGTCTCGTCTTATTCTATGAAGATGTCGAGACGAGCTATTCGTATACGCGAATCGGGCAGGTTGAAGATTTTTCGATGCTTGAGCCGCTGCTTGGAACTGGAACGATTGACATCACGTTTCAGATGAGATGAGGAGGTCGTGTGACCGCTTTCAACTTTTCATTGACTTCTCTATATAGTGAGGTGTATGCTAAAAATCCTGCCCAAAAATCGAGGCACGGGAACTGGCATCAGTTCATTTTGAGTCAGAGAGGACAATGATCCCATGAACCAACAACAATTAGTCGAACGCGCCCGTCAATTAAAAGAGAACGCCTACTCCCCGTATTCGAATTTCCGCGTCGGAGCAGCCCTTCTTATGAAGGACGGGACGGTCATCGACGGCGTCAACGTCGAGAACGTCTCGTTCGGAGCGACGAACTGTGCCGAGCGCACGGCTGTGTTCACGGCAATCGCGCAAGGCTATAAAAAAGGCGACTTCGAAGCCGTCGCGGTGTCAGGTGACACGGTCGACTTCTTACCGCCGTGCAGCATCTGCCGCCAAGTGCTCGTCGAGTTCGGTGATCCGGACTTTAAAGTGTTGCTCACAAACGGCAACGCCGACGTGAAAGAAGTGACGCTTGAAGAACTCGTTCCGCTTGCGTTCACAGAATTAGAGATGTAAACAAAAACGCTGAGTCGCGCGACTCAGCGTTTTCTTATTCATTCGCTTCCCATGGGTCAGAGAAGTTGTACGGTGGATGCACCCCTTCTAACGTCCGGAACTCATAGTCGCGTTCTTTCGCATAGCGGATAATCGTATCGAGCGCTTTCGGTGTCATCGAGTGATCGTGCGCCAAGATGATGGAAGCGATATTCGCCTCGTAGTTCGCCTCGAGCCGGTTGAAGACCCGCTGCTCGATTGGGGCGTTGTCCTTTTTATAGATATGATCGAGACTGCCGACATTCCAATCCCAAATCTCAAAACCGGCCTCGTCCATCGCTTGCCAGTGTGCAGAGGTCATACCTGCGTCACTCCCATAGATCGTACGGGCCATATTCGTATGAATGCCTGTTACTTCATAAATGAGGCGTTGCACGTCCTTCATCTGGCGCACGGCCGTCATCGGCGACTCATAAAACTCCTCGCGCTCGTGTGTCATCCCATGCAAGGCGATGAGATGGCCTTCGGCGACGATACGTCGGATGAGATGCTCATTGCCCTCGATATTTTTCCCGAGAATGAAGAAGGTGGCTTTCACCTGATGCTTCTTCAAGACGTCGAGCAACTTTCCGGTTTTCCGGTTCGGTCCGTCATCGAGCGTCAAATAGATGAAGCTGCGGTCGTTGTAGGCTTTCGGTTTTGGAATCGTTGCCTGTGACAGGGAGCCGATGAACAAAAAGATGGACATGAGTAAAATGACGCGTTTCATCATCCTAACAAAACTCCCTCGAGGCAAAAATAGGGTGACATGGCAACGGTATGAAGCATAGATTACCACATATCTGATTTAAAAATGAAGCTAAAAATGCCCCTGAAATTGAAAATCAGGGACGGGAATGTAAGTCGGTTCATTCCGCTACATTGAGCGCATAAATCTGTTCATCGTCCTCTGTCGTGAGGTACTCAAAGTTCAACTTTTTCAAGAGGGCGATGGACGCCTCGTTCGTCGCAAGGGCACCGGCTTTGATTGTCTCAGCCCCTTGGTCGGACAAGTGACCAATCAGCTCCGACACCACTTCGAAGGCATAGCCTTGGCGCGAGTAGCGGGGTGAAATCGTATAGCCAATCCAATACGTCGTCTCGTCTTGGTGCACATACAAATCGCCGATCAGATCATTCGTCGCCTTGTGGAGGATGGCGAGCTGCATCCCGTTTGCGATGGATGGGGGCTTTAGCAATGAACGTTGATAGTCTTCGTAGGACAAACCTTTGAATGACTGGTACTGCATCCATTCCATGTCGTTGCGGTATGCCATAAACGATTCGATGTCTGATGTTTCGAACGGACGAACACGACAACGGGCTGTCATCAGTTTCACTAGAGTGTCTACCTCCTGTATCATTTTTCTGAACGATTCACTTTCAGTTTACACGGGATGCGAATCAACATGACAAAAAACCTTAATCCGGTAGGGGTACCGGACTCAGGTGCTTATCGTGAAGTCATCTCTCCGTCTTCAGGAACGATGAGTCGCTCGGCGAATCCATGTTCCGTCGCATAGGTGCGTAAGTCGATACGCGACAAGTTCCAATGGTTGACCGCTTCCATATGGACCGCGATGATTGTCGCCTCGGGTGCAGCCTCGTGGACGTGGCGGACGTCGTCTTCGTTCATGACGAGCGACCCGCCTTCGACGAATTGGTTGTCGCCGGCGTTAACGACGATGATTTCGGGTTGATGCGTTTGAATCGTTTTGGCGACTTCGTCATACCAGACCGTATCCCCAGCGATATAGAGCGTCTGTTCTGAAGAGTGGGTGAAGACAACACCGCAGACGAGACCGACCATTTCCAAAATCGGCCCGCGTCCATGCTCACCGGCTGTCTTCGTGAGTTTGATTCCTTCGAACGCTGTCGTATTGTTCAACACGCTCACGTTCGTGAAACCGTCGCCTTCGATGACGTTCAAATCGTCCTCGTTTTGAACGAACAGCGGGATCGCTTTCGGCAGCACTTGTTTCGCGACCTCGTCGTAATGGTCGAGATGTAGATGCGTCAAGATGACTGCGTCGACGCCTGTCAAGACGTCCTCGATTGGAATCGGCAAACTGACCAACGGGTTGTTCTCATCTTGTCGTGCTGAGTTCGGGAATGGGGGATAGGCGCCTTTTTCCCCGAGGAACGGGTCGACGAGGAACGTCTTTCCGGCGTATTCGACACGCAGTGTGGCATTTCGGATCAATTGTACATGCATAGAAAAGTCTCTCCTTTTGGCTATAATGTATGTACAGTCTAACAATCAGGCGTTCTTCCATACATAACACGAATCAAGTGTTTTCACGAATCGGCTTGAATAATGAAAGGAGTCACCTATGCTCGATTCAACAGACCGCCTCATCCTCGAGGCGCTTCAGGCGAACAGTCGGATGACGATGAAAGAACTCGGGGCGCACGTCCACTTGACGGGGCAGGCGACGGCGACGCGGGTCAAGAAACTCGAAGACCTCGGCATCATCGAAGGCTACACGACTCGGGTGAACGAGGACAAACTCGGGCTGCCGGTCCACGCGATGATCACCATCTTCACGTCGAGCACGTTCCACGACCCGTATCTGATGTTCCTCGAGGAGCACCGGCCGTACGTCCGAAATAACTACAAGGTGAGCGGGGACGGCTGTTACGTCTTGGAGTGCCGTTTCCCGTCGAACCAAGAGCTGAACGCCTTTTTGGACGGGCTCAACAAGTACGTCAATTATAAGTTGTCGATTGTCATCGACCGCTGATGAGGACGCAGCAAAGCCCGCCAATCTTTTGATTGACGGGCTTGTTTTTAATTCGTGAAAGACGGTGTCTTATAATGTTGAACGGTTTTGATGAGCGTCGATCCAATGAGACCGATGGCGAGCGGCAAAGTGATGACGCCGATGCCTTGCTCGCTGACAATCATGTTTCCTTCCTCATAGTAGCCCTTCAAATAGAAGAGTCCAGAACCGATCGTCTCGTTCAGTTCGAGCGTTGAGACGTTGAGGTACATCATGATGACGAACAGTGAGATGACACTGATGGAGACGAATAAAGTGGAGAACGATAACTTGTTAGTCATGATAGCGCTCCTATACTGTTAAAATGAGTAATTTAATTTTACCATTAAATTACAGAAGTCGTATGAGCCAAAGGATTCATCCTTTTTAAAGTGTTAGTTTCTGTTTCAAGTGTGCCTTATACTGATTCGGGTATAATATAGATACAAAATCATTCAAATGGGGGAGATGAACATGGCCGCTATTTCTTTTGAAAAAGCACAGAAAAACTTGAAAGAAGTGCTTGATCAAGTGCACGAAAATAGTGAAACGATGACCATCGTCCGAAAGAATGGTCGTAATGCCGTTATCATCCCTGAGCAAGACTACAATCAATTGATGGAGACGATGTATCTGCTACAGAGCCCTAAAAATGCTGAGCGACTCCTTGAGTCTGTTCGTCAGCTTCAACAAAAATTGACCTAAAATGGACTCACACCATTCCTGGTATGAGTCCATTTTTTATTCATACATATTCCATAACCGCTCGGCCTGCTCCCGCATCATCTCCCGTAATTCAAGCGGTGCTACGACCTCGACTTCCGCGCCGGCCGCGAGCAACTGCCGCGATAAGAAAGGGAGCTCGGCGTCAGGTACGATCCACTCATTCTTTTCAGTGATATCGGGTAATACGTCTTCAAGCAGACGTCGACCGAGCGAGGTGATTCTGAGCCGAACGGTCATGCCGTTTCGTTGCTCGCTCGCCTGTAGGAGCGTCTCCAAATCATCCGCTTCGAAGGTGTCATTCAGCAAGCGTAGTGACTCAATCCGGTCAATTCTATATTGGCGCAGTCCATAACTTGACTGCCCGAACACATACCATTTCAAGTCGAGGAGCGCCATCCCGACCGGTGCGACGGTGAACGTGCGACTCCCTTTCGTCGTCGCGTACGTTATCTCGATTTTTCGTTTTCGTTCGACCGCCTCATAGACGTCTTTCGTGAACGGTGCCGAGGGGACGGTCTTGTTTCCGAGCCAAAGGATATTTTTCTCGAGCCGGGCAATCTTCGTTTCAAGATCGTGCGGCAGCTCATTCACGTACCAGTCGGACAGCGTGTCGCGCATATCGCCGAACGGTACGTCCGGGATCTGTTCCATCCATTTGAGCGTGAGGTAGAGCGCGACCGCTTCTTGCTCCCGGAGCTGGAGCGGCGGTAGCAAGCGGTTCGGCAACATCTCATAGCCTCCGCCCGTGCCGGGGACGCTCCATATCGGATAGCCGAGTTCTTCAAGCGTGAACATGTCCCGTTGAATCGTCCGGACCGAGGCACCCGTCTCTGTCGCCAGTTCGTCCGCCGTGAAGCGTCGTCCCCGGTTGAGCAATCGGATCAACTGCAAATGTCGTTTTTTCAAATGAACCATTCCCGTCATGTTTTGTCGTGTTTGTCGATTAAGCTGAATGTATCACGAACCAAGGAGGAATACATCATGGCAAACGTCGTCTTATATATCGCAATGAGTCTAGATGGAAAGATTGCCCGTACGAACGACGATCTCGACTGGCTGGTCGAGGTCGTTGGTGAGGGAGACAACGGCTACGCCGACTTCTTCAAGACGGTCGGTGCGGTCATCATGGGGCGGAAGACGTACGAGGAAGTGTTGAAGTTAGAGCCTGACCGCTATCCGTACCCGGACATCCCGAACTACATTCTGACGCGGAGCCCGGAGCGGGAAGCCGAGCACGTCACGTTTACGGACGAGCCGATCGAGCAGTTGATCGAGCGGTTGAAACGAGAAGTCGACAAAGACGTCTGGCTCATCGGCGGCGGGGAAATCATCAAGGCTGCGATGGAACACGATTTGATCGATCGTTATGAGATCGCCATCGCACCGGTCGTCCTAGGAGAAGGCATCCCGCTCTTCCCGGAAGGCACGAAAGAGACGAAGTTGAAATTGACGGGTCAACGCGCGTCCGGACAGTTCGTCATGGTGACGTACGAGTGAAATCGGTCAATTTCTCGAAGACATTTATAGAAAAACAGAACTTCTACGTACTAGAAGTTCTGTTCGACTTGATTGTCTTTTTCTTTTTTGAAAATGCCAACTAACAGCAAAGTCAGTCCGATTAAGAAAATAATGGGGAAGATAAGCCACATGATTAATCCGGCCCAACCATTTTCGACACTGATTGCATAGGAGAGTCCAATCGAAAAAGCTAAAGCGGGTGAAATGGGAAGCATCAGAGCGATGCCCCATAGTTTAAATTTTGTCTTTCTCGATTCCCCCGTACTAAACCAATAAGCCACAAATGCACCTATACATGCAATGATATATCCAATCGCAATGGCCACCGGATTCCTCCCTTCTCGTTAACTTATAATGAAAAAACTTTTCACAGATAAGCGTCGACAACTTCAGTACGATTGATATTTTCTATATATGTAATTCATTACCCTTCCATAATCCGGTTATTTGTTCGAATGATGATACTCTGATGACGAATAGACTTGAGCATCTCCAACTAATTTCATCAAAAATCCGAGCCCCCTAAAGGACTCGGCTTCTCTCATACATGCTTCCGCTGAAACGCAGCAATCGCTTCATACTCTTCGGCGAAATGACGCGATAAGCGAATATAAATCGGGAGTAACTCCCGGTAGATTGTCGTCGCCTCTACGTCCGGAATGTGCTCATGCGTCACTTGCGGCACGGCCGTGAAGTCGTCGATGTCACCGAACGCATACTCACCAAGCATGACCGCACCTAAGCACGAACTCTCATGACTTTCCGGCACGACGACCGGCGCGTCGAAGATGTCGGCCATCATCTGGCGCCATAGCTTCGACTGGGCGAAACCGCCCGTCGCATGGATCCGGTTCGGCGCGCCTGTCAACTCGTCGAGCGCGAGCATGACCGTATACAAGTTGAAGATGACGCCTTCTAAGACGGCACGGATGAAGTGCTCACGCTTATGGTGGATGCTCAGACCGAAGAATGAGCCGCGCGCGTTCGAGTCCCAGAGCGGGGCCCGTTCGCCCATCAAGTACGGGTGGAACAACAGTCCGTCCGATCCCGGTTTGACCGTCTCGGCGATACGCGTCAACACGTCATAGGCGTCCATGCCAAGCCGTTTCGCCGTCTCGACCTCGCTCGCCGCGAACTCGTCGCGGAGCCAACGCAAGATGATGCCGCCGTTATTGACCGGTCCACCGATGACCCAATGCTTGTCGGTCAAGGCGTAACAGAAGATACGGCCTTTCGGGTCCTCGACCGGTTCGCGGACGACCGTCCGGATGGCACCGCTCGTCCCGATCGTGACAGCGACGACGCCTGGTTCGAACGCCCCGACACCAAGGTTCGACAGTACTCCGTCGCTTGCCCCGATGACGAGCGGGAAGTCCCAGCCGAGCGTCTCGGTGACGTCCGGTTTGAGCGAGAGAATCTCCGTCGTCGGGACGAGCTCTGACAGTTGGTCCGGTGTGACGCCAGCGATATGTAACGCCTCCGCGTCCCAGTCGCACGTCTTCAAATTGAACAGACCGGTCGCCGAGGCGATCGAATGGTCGACGACGAAGCGTCCGGTCAGGCGATAGAAGACGTACTCTTTGATCGAGACGAACTTGGCGGCACGCTTGAACACATCTGCATGTTCCGCTCTTAACCAACGCAGTTTCGACAGCGGCGCCATCGGATGGACCGGTGTGCCGGTGCGCATATGGAGCGCGCTCGCATCAAAGTCGCGTTTAATCTCCTGCGTGTACGGGTTGGCCCGGCTATCGGCCCAGGTGATACTGTTCGTGAGCGGACGCCCTGACACATCGAGTGCGATCAAGCTGTGCATCGCCGAGCTGAACGAGACGAAGCGGATCGGCCCGTCGGCTTGCGCCCGGACGGCACTGACTGCTTCAAGCACCGCCCCGTAGATGACGACCGGGTCTTGCTCGGCCGTCTCCGTGTCCGGGGTAAGGAGCGGGTACAGCACGTTATGTACCGCGAGTTGTTGGTGATTCTGAAACAGGACGGCTTTCGTACTCGTCGTCCCGATATCGACGCCAATGGTGTACACACAATCACTTCCTTTGTTAAATGATGAATAGGCTGATCAAGAAGACGACCGCAAATCCGGTCAGTCCGATAATCGTCTCCATGACGGTCCACGATTTGAGCGTGTCTTTCACGTCTAGACCGAAGTAGCGGTTGACGAGCCAGAAGCCCGAGTCGTTGACGTGTGAGAGGACAGTCGCGCCGGAGGCGATGGCGATGACAATCAAGCCGAGCGCGGCCCCAGTGATGTTTTGAATTTCGAGAAGCGGCGTGATGAGTCCTGCCGCCGTGACCATCGATACGGTCGCTGAACCTTGGGCGACGCGGACGACGGTCGCAATCAAGAAGGCGAGAACGATCGCCGGAAGCGGTGACCCGGCCATCATCTCCCCAAGGACGTCACCGACACCTGAGTCGATCAAGACTTGTTTGAACACGCCGCCGGCACCGGTGACGAGGATGATAATCCCGGCCGGTTCGAGCGCTTTCGTCGCAATCTCTTGCACTTCGTCACGTGTGTAACCACGGCGCGTGCCGAGGAAGATGAACGTGAGGAGCGTCGCGATCGTCAAAGCGACGAACGGATGACCCATGAACGTCAAGAACGTACGAATCGTATTTCCTTCATCTAACAGTACCGCAGACAACGTGTTCGCAAGAATCAACACGAGCGGGATCGAGATGAGCGAGATGATCATTTTGAAACTTGGCAATTCTTTCGATGTGTCGATCTCTTCAAATTCCATATAGTCCGGGATGGTAACGTGAATCTTGTTCGCGATGTACTTCCCGAAAATTGGACCGGCGAGAATCGCTGCCGGAATCCCGGCGATCACTCCGAACAAGATGACCCAACCGAGCTCGGCACCGATGAGGTTTGCGACCGCAATCGGACCTGGTGTCGGCGGGATGAAGCTATGTGTGACGGCGAGGCCGGCGAGGAGCGGGATGCCGTAGTAGAGCAGCGAGCGACCCGTCCGCTTGGCGAGGCCATAAACGATCGGAACGAGAATGATGAAGCCGACGTCGAAGAAGACCGGGACGGCGACGATGAAACCGGTGATGGCGAGTGCCCATTGTGCCTTGTCCTCACCGAACTTGTTGACGAGTGTCTGGGCGAGACGTTCCGCGCCACCTGATACTTCTAACATTTTACCAAACATGGCACCGAGTCCGACGACGACGGCGACGAAACCTAGCGTCCCGCCCATCCCGTTCTGAATCGAGGTGATGACATCCCCGAGCGGCATTCCGGCCGCGATCCCAACGAGCAAGCTGACGAGCAAGAGCGAGACGAACGCATGAAGTTTCGTCCGCATGACCAAAAATAAGAGCAAGAAGATGCCGGCGACGGCGATCAAGATAAGTGTAGAGCCTGACATATGTAGTTCCCCCTTTACCGTATGTGTAACCGTTTACAAATTTTTACAAAGGAAAAGGCCACCCCTGACCTTCTCCCGAACATTATTTTTTGACGACCGCGTGGCCTCCGAACTCGTTGCGGAGTGCGGCGACGACTTTACCTGAGAACGTGTCGTCCTCGAGCGAGCGATAGCGCATCATGAGAGACATGGCGATGACCGGGGCCGCCGCCTGCAGTTCGAGCGCCGTCTCGACCGTCCATTTCCCTTCCCCTGAGGAATGCATGACGCCACGGATCTCATCGAGCTTGGCGTCTTTTTTGAACGCGTTCTCGGTCAGTTCCATGAGCCATGACCGGACGACCGAGCCGTGGTTCCAGACGCGGGCCACTTGTTCGTAGTCGTAGTCGAACGGACTCTTCTCTAAAATATCAAACCCTTCGGCAATGGCTTGCATCATGCCGTATTCGATGCCGTTGTGGATCATCTTGAGGAAGTGGCCGCTGCCGGCCGGACCCGTGTACAAGTAGCCGTTCTCGACCGAGAGGTCCTTGAAGATCGGCTCGATGGTTGGCCACGCCTTCGCGTCACCGCCGACCATCGTGCAGGCCCCGTTGCGTGCACCGTCCGTCCCGCCGCTCGTCCCACAGTCGAAGAACGAGATATTCTTCTCTGCGAATTGCTCGGCGCGTGCGACCGACAATTTATAGTTCGAGTTGCCGCCGTCAATGACGATGTCACCAGGTTCGAGTCGCTCGAAGAGTTCAGTGAGAACCGTCTCGGTGATTTCACCAGCCGGGACCATCGCCCAGACGACACGAGGCGCCTCAAGCTTGTCGACGACGTCCTTAAGTGTCGGGACGATTTCAAACGCTGTCGTCGCCTCGACGCTCGACGCGTCCGTTCCGATGACCGTGTGACCGTGGTCGCTCAAATTGAGCGCCAAGTTGTAACCCATTTTACCTAATCCAATCAAACCGATTTTCATAACGTCACCTCAAAAAAAGAATTTTTTTCCGTCTCTAGTCCATAATATCAAATAAAATTCGATTTTCAATAGAGATTGCGGAATTTTTTTCGGAAAGGTATCGTTAAGAGAGACGAAAGGGTGATAAATGATGGAATCGATGAATGGACTGGCCCGTATCCGCGGTGCCTATTCGACACTCAGCAAAAAGGAACAACGAATTGCCGACTATATGTTGAAACAACCGGAACTGATCATTCACCATACGATCAATCAAGTGGCCGACGACTTAGATGTCGCCGAGTCGACCGTGTTCCGTTTCTGTCAACGCGTCGGCTTCAAAGGGTATCAGGCGCTAAAGATCGCGCTCGCCTCGGATATCGTCGCGCCGCTCCAAGATATCCATGAAGACATCACGCAAGACGATACACCACTTCAAATCGCCGAAAAAATTTTCGCGACGAACGTCAAGACGATCGAGTCGACCCGACAAATCTTAGAGGAGGCGACGATGCAGCAGGCGGTCGATTTGTTGCTGTCGGCCCGCCGCATCGAGTTTTTCGGGAGTGGCGGTTCAGCTGTGATCGCACTTGACGCGTACCATAAATTTGTCCGTAGCGGCCTGCTCGTCACGGCGAATTTAGAATCACATATGCAACTCATGTCGGCGTCACAGCTGACGACAGACGACGTCGCCGTCCTCATCTCGCATTCGGGTGCCTCGAAAGAGACGCTCGACGTCGCGCACGTCTGTCGGGATCGCGGTGTGCCGATTATAGCCATCACGAACTACGCCAAATCACCGCTCTCGAAACTCGCCGACGTCGCCTTGTATACCGTGTCGCAAGAGACCGAGTTCCGTTCCGAGGCGCTCGCGTCGCGTATCGCCGAGCTCAGTTTGATTGACGCTCTGTTCACGGTCGTCATGATGCAACGCGGGGAAGTGGGACGGGATGCGCTCCGTCAGATGCGGGAAGCCATCTCGCGCCGTCGCATGTGAAGACAGCTCCGACCGAGGACGTTACGGGTCGGAGCTGTTTCATCGTTCACCCGACGTGGTATCGGATAAGGACAACCGAACGCTACGGGAGGAGAGAGGACGATGTCGCTCAACACGACGATGCTGGTCGTACTGCTCATATTGATGGTGCTTTTGATTTCGATGCCGTTCATGCTGCTGTTCTACTTATGGATGAAAGACCGCAATCAGCGCGAGCACGCCGTCCTCCGCAACTTCCCGCTCCTCGGTAAGGTCCGTTATATCCTCGAGATGATTGGCCCCGAGTTGCGCCAATACTTATTTTTGAACGACAACGAGGCGACGCCGTTCTCGCGGAACGAGTACGAGTCGGCCGTCATTTCCGGGAAATATAAGTCACGGCTCATCGGTTTCGGGTCGGAACGGGACTTCGACGCGAACGGCTTCTACGTCCAGAACGCCTTGTTCCCGACACAACGGGCCGACTTGAAGATTGCCCGTGACGAGACGGTGACGACGCATATGTATCATCTCGACGCCGATAATCTGTTCACGCGAAAAGAGCACATCGTCGAGCAAGAGGTGTCGCCGTATTTGTTGCCGCTTGCAGACGCGCCTGTCATCGGCAAAGATACGTGCCAAGAGCCGTTCCAAGTGCGCGGCCTCATCGGTCAGTCGGCGATGAGCTTCGGCTCGCTCGGCGAGAACGCCATCAGCGCGCTTTCGATCGGCCTTGGCCGGGCGAAAGGGACGTGGATGAACACCGGGGAAGGCGGCTTGTCCGACTATCACTTGAAAGGGGACGTCGACCTCGTCTATCAGATTGGACCGGCGCTGTTCGGTGTCCGGACCGAGGACGGGGCGTTCTCATGGGAGGCGTTCCAGGAGAAGAGTGCGATCAAACAAGTGCGCGCCTTCGAGCTGAAGCTCGCCCAAGGTGCGAAGACACGGGGCGGCCACATCGAAGGTACGAAAGTGACGCCGGAGATCGCCAAAATCCGCAACGTCAAAGTCGGCGTCAGCATCGACAGCCCGAACCGGTTTAACGAGTTCCATACGAACACGGAGATGCTCACCTTCATCGACCGGTTGCGCGACGTCGGGGGCAAGCCGGTCGGCATCAAGCTCGTCGTCGGTCGGCTTGATGACCTCCATGACCTGATCGCTGCCATGGCCACGTCCGATAGATATCCGGACTTCATCACCGTCGACGGTGGGGAAGGCGGGACCGGGGCGACGTACCAAGAGCTCGCGGACGCGGTCGGACTGCCGCTTCACGCCGCGTTGCCGTACGTCCATCGTCTCCTCGTCGAGCATGGACTGCGCGACAAAATCAAACTGTTCGCCTCCGGCAAGCTCGTGACGGCGGATAAGGTCGCCATCGCCTTAGGGCTCGGTGCGGACTTCGTCAACATCGCCCGCGGCCTCATGTTCAACGTCGGTTGCATCCAGGCACAAGTTTGTCATACGAACCGGTGTCCGGTCGGTGTCACGACGACGGACCCGAAGCTACAACGGGCGCTCGTCGTCGACGAGAAGAGCTTCCGGGTGACGAACTATATCATCTCGCTCCGCGAAGGGCTGTACAACTTGACGGCCGCGGCCGGGCTCACGATACCGACCGAGTTCACAGCCGAGCACATCATCTACAAATACGATGATGGACGGGTGAAGCCGGGGACCGAATTGTTCGGGACGAGCGACAGCTGAAGGGCTGCCGCTTTTTTCGTCATCGCGAAATGTAAAGATTGCGGAATAGGCTGCGGAGAGGGTTACGTTTTGGCAAAGCGTGGAAATGATACATATCTAGCGAAATACGGATAGAGAGGCTGAACACTATGAATAACATTGACTTCTTGTCGGCTGACCACTATCGCGTGTTCAAACAACTGGCACGTCAGTTAGAAGACCCAGGGGCGGCGGGGAAAGAATATTTCTCGGCGCTGTACGTGATCGCGGGGAACGAACGGGTGCGTGACATTCTGCTGCCGTACATCAACCTCGAGACAGGGAGAATCAATACATCGACCATCATCGAAGACAATACGTTTGAGAAGGGCGAAATCGTCCTCGTCAAACTCGTCATTCATCTGTACAATCATAAAGAATGGGTGCTACCGACGGAACTGATCAGCTTGCCGCAAGAGGACTATCAACTCGCGATGCAAGCGATCACGCTCTGTCGCGATGACCAGTTCGACGGAATCGTGATTCCGACAGCCGACGAGACAGAGACACGCGGGAAATGAACGAACGACCATCCCTTCAGAGCGAAGGGATGGTCGTTTTTGTCGCTTTGATATTTCGTAATTTAACAAAAAGAATAAAAATAAAAACTTTTAGTAAAACTATCTTTATTTTTTAGTAAAAAATAGTTAAACTAAGATTGTGAAGGTGATAGAGCAGGTCTGTACAGAGAAATTATTCTATAAAGAGATGTCGAGCAAAAGGAGACGATTCAAAGATGAGAGAGATGATGCACACAGAATTTAGAAAACGCTTCCTTGAAGGGGCGACCCACCAATTTTTTGCCCCTGGACGAATTAACTTGATTGGTGAGCACGTCGATTACAATGGGGGCCATGTATTCCCGGCAGCAATCACCTTCGGTACGTATATGCTTGTTCGCAAGCGGGACGATCGAATGTGTCGGTTCTATTCGATAAACTTTGAGTCGCAAGGGGTTATCGAGACGTCAATCGATCGATTGACATACCGGGAAGAAGACGGATGGGCAAATTATCCGAAAGCGATGCTCCACTACTTAATGTCACACGGAGTGATTACGGAGGGGGTGGATTGCTTGTACTACGGTAACATTCCGAATGGTGCCGGACTCTCATCTTCTGCTTCGATTGAACTTGTAAGCGGGTACGCCTTTAATGAATTGTACGCCTTCGGCCTATCGCCGCTCGAACTCGTTAAACTTGGACAACGAGCTGAGAATGAATACATTGGTGTGAATAGTGGAATTATGGATCAGTTTGCGATTGGGATGGGAATGAAGGATCACGCGATGCTTCTCGATTGTGAGACGCTTGAATGTGAGTACGCTCCGTTCAAGTTGGACGGTTTGTCGATTGTCATTATGAATACGAATAAACGGCGAGAACTTGCCGATTCTAAATATAATGAACGCCGTAACGAATGCGAGCGAGCGCTATTAAATTTGCAACGAGAACTTGAAATTACTGCACTATGCGAACTCGATGTTGAAACGTTTGAAGATCATCGTCATCTCTTGCAAGATGATACACTCTATCGTCGTGCTCGACATGCGGTGACTGAAAACGCACGCACTCTCGAGGCGCTCGAAGCGCTCAAAGGGAATGAAATCGAGCGGTTCGGTCGATTGATGAATGATTCGCATCGTTCTTTAGACAAAGACTATGAAGTGACCGGCAAGGAGTTAAACACTCTCGTTGAAGCAGCTTGGGAAAATCATGCGATTGGTGCTCGCATGACCGGGGCGGGTTTTGGTGGTTGTGCGATTTCTCTTGTCAAACAAGAGTCCGTTGATCGATTTATTGAAAAGGTGCAATCAACGTATCTGAAAACGATTGGCTATGAGGCGACATTTTATGTGGCCTCGATCGGGCCGGGTGTTCATGAAATCATCGAACAAGTGAAAGGAGAAACAGGATGAGTATTTTAGTTGTTGGGGGAGCTGGATATATTGGGTCACATGCAGTTTATCAATTAACTGATCAAGGATATGACGTCGTCGTGATTGATAATTTAGAGACGGGTCATGCAGCGGCAATCCATCCGAAAGTCCGCTTTTACAAAGGGGATATACGGGACAAAGACTTTCTGTGGCATGTCTTTTCAAAAGAAGTGGTTGATCAAGTCATTCATTTCGCGGCAAATTCGCTTGTCGGCGAATCGATGACGAATCCGCTCAAATACTATGCTAACAACGTCTATGGTACTCAATGCCTGCTTGAAGCGATGGTAGAACATGGCACGTCTTCAATCGTTTTTTCATCGACCGCGGCAACGTATGGTAATCAAAGGGTAATGCCAATTACGGAAGCGGCGACCACAATTCCTACGTCAACTTATGGGGAGACAAAACTTGCCATGGAGAAGATGATGCACTGGGTCGAGCGTGCGCATGGTATTCGCTTTGTCGCTTTGCGTTACTTCAATGTGGCTGGCGCGCGCCAAGGTGGTATTATCGGGGAAGACCATCGTCCTGAGACCCACCTTGTTCCGCTTATTTTAGAAGTTGCCAACGGGCATCGCGATGAAATTTCGGTGTTTGGCGATGATTACAATACCGCTGATGGTACGTGTATTCGTGACTATATTCATGTCGAAGACTTGATTGAGGCGCACCTGCTCGCGCTTGATTATTTACGAGATGGAGGAGACAGCGATGTCATTAATCTTGGTTCGAACCAAGGTTTCTCTGTCCAAGAGATGATTCAAGTAGCTCGTGATGTCACAGGGATGGATATCCCTGTAAGTATAAAATCACGGCGTGCAGGCGATCCCCCCGCGCTCATTGCTTCCTCTGAGAAAGCACGACGTGTGTTAGGATGGAATCCGTCACGAACAGATGTGACGCGTATCATCGCTGATGCGTGGGCATGGCATCGGGCACAGCCAAATGGATATGAGGAGGTGTCGTTATGAGCAGAGGGATTAATGGACTTGTTGATGCGGCTATCGATGCGGGAATGATTACGGTACGTGACCGAATTTATGCAAAGAATCGATTACTGGATTTGTTGAAAGAGACACCTTCTAATGAGTTCGTGTCAGGTTCGATCGTTCAGTTACTCAATCATCTGGTCGAAAGGGCAGTGGACGATGGGTTGATTGAAGACTACGTTGCGGAACGTGAGATGTTAGGTGCGAAACTGATGGACGTGTTCGTCCCTAATCCTTCAGTAGTCGAACAAACATTTTATGCGAAATATCGTGAGGACAAGCAGGCGGCGACGGATTATTTCTATAAATTGTCAGAGGACTCGAACTATATTCAGACGGAACGAATCAAGAAGAATATTTCGTATAAAGTATCGACGAAATATGGTGAAGTTGATATTACCATCAATATGTCAAAACCTGAAAAAGACCCGAAAGAAATCGCTCGCCAGAAACGAGCGGGAACATCAGAGACGCACTATCCGTCTTGTCTTCTCTGTGTGGAGAATGAAGGATATGTTGGCCGGCTCGATCATCCAGCGCGGACGAACCATCGTGTCATCCCTCTCGAACTCGGTCGGGAGAGTTGGTATCTTCAATATTCACCATACGTTTATTACAATGAACATTGCATCTTGTTGTCTGAGGAACACCGGGACATGGTTATTGACGATGGCACGTTTATCCGACTACTTGATTTTGTCAGCCAGTTCCCGCATTATTTTGCCGGATCAAATGCAGATTTGCCAATTGTCGGGGGTTCAATCTTGTCCCACGATCACTATCAAGGAGGATGTTATACATTTACGATGGCTGATGCAAAAGAGCGGGAATCGTTCACATTCATGGGTTATCCATCTGTCATAGGAACATCTCTTCTATGGCCACTATCTGTCATCCGTCTGAAAGGGACTGACCGTACAGAGCTTGTCTCCTGTGCTACGCATATCCTTGAGACGTGGCGCCGCTACTCGGACCCAGTCAACGATATATTGGCTGAGACAGACGCACAACATAACACGATCACTCCGATTGCTAGAATGCGTGACGGTTTTTATGAGCTTGATCTTGTGCTGCGCAACAATCGGACGACTGAAGATCATCCGCTTGGCATTTTCCATCCTCATGCCGACATCCATCACATCAAGCGTGAGAATATTGGTTTGATTGAGGTGATGGGTCTTGCCGTTTTACCGGCTCGATTAAAAGAAGAGCTTGAGTCAGTCATTGCATTTGTAGAGTCGGGCACTCATCAGGTCGCCTCTGTTCATCGACTATGGGCAGAAGAGCTCCGATCTCGATATGACGGGATAACGGAAGCGCGTGTGCTTGTTTATGAAGCGGTCGGTGAGAAGTTTGTGCGAGGACTTGAGGATTGTGGCGTCTTTAAATTGACGGATGTAGGTGATGCGGGACTTCGCCGCTTTGTTGAGACGTGTCAACCAGTGCAGAAGACTACTAGTTGAATAGAGTGGACAAAAAACCGCCTCTCTGAACTGAACCAATAAAGTCGGGCATGAAAATCCGATTTTTATGGAACTGTTCACTCAGGCGGTTTTTTAGATGGTATCAAATCGATACACTGTTTGATGGATATATGGTTGCGTAGGGGTGCACCATATGGGCGGCAATTGTTCCATTTCTAGGGCGGCAGCTGGATGTTGGGTTTCTAGACAAATTCCCATGTGAGCAGCATTCGGACCAGTGGCTAATGGTGTTTCGGCGCTTAAAGAGTTACCGGTATAAAGAACGAACCCAGGATAAGTCGTTGTCATCTGAAGTCGTCGCCCGCTTTTTCGATGCGTCAAGGTGACGTGAGGACTGGATTTTGTGTCGAATAAGAAGTAATGATCAATCCCGCCTGAAGCGAACTGTTGTTGCTGTGTGTCATGAGATAAAACACATGCGAGACGTTTTGATTTCCTGAGGTCGAACGGCGTGTCTGTCACATCATTTATACGTCCAGTCGGTAACAACCTTTCATCAAGTTCGATATAGGTAGAGGCATCGAATTCGAGTTCGTGACAGTGAATCGCTTCTCTAGCGTTTCCGCTCAAATTGAAATAGGCATGATTCGTTAAAGTGAGCGGTGTGCGTTCACTTACTGTGGCGTTATAGCGGATGATGAACTCGTGAGTGTCCGTCAATCGATATTCGATAATCACTTTAACTGTTCCGACATGTCCGCTTTCGTTTGAGAGTAAACCTTGAAGTCTCAAACCGACGTCGTCACTGTCTTCAAATGGAGTAACTTCAAACATAACTTGATGCAACCCGCCATTCCCACCGTGTAGTTGGTTCCGAGTATTGGCTTCGAGCTGATGAACGGTGTTACCCGTTTTGTAACGGGCATCACGGATCCGCCCCGCCACACGTCCAATTAGCGCGCCCATATAGTTTGGGTCATCCATGTATTGATTGTAGTTTTCGTATGTCAACAGTACGTTTTCCATCGTTCCAGATCGATCAGGAACAAATAGATGGGTGAGAATGCCCCCTCGATTAAGTGCCTTTAAAGACAGACCGTTTGGGTGTAGGAGGGTAAACTCTGTCAATCCATTTACTGATTTTTCGGAAAAATACATATTGAATCGCTCTCCTTATATGTAAGGTGACTAATCTTACTATTAGCATAATACAAACTAAAAGAGTGTTGCAAAACAAATAGGTAAATAAAACGATAAAAATTTACTAAAATTTATTTACTATTTTTACCGATGGTGCTATATTTGATTTGTAAAAGCGCTTACAATAACAGTTTCGGGAGGAACGTTTTATGAAATCGACAGGCAAATATTCATTGTTAGTAGGGGGACTCGTCATGAGTTCGGCTCTCGTTGCGTGCGGACCGGGGGAAGAGACTTCAGGGGAGTCAACGGAAGCAGCTTCGAATGAGTTGATTGTATGGGAAGATGTTGAAAAAGGTGAAGGCATTAAAGAAGCGGTCGAACGTTTTGAAAAAGAGAATGATATTAAAGTAAAAGTTATTGAGAAAACCTATGCACAGCAGATTGAGGATTTACGTTTAGACGGACCTGCCGGGACCGGTCCAGACGTATTGACGATGCCGGGAGATCAAATCGGAACAGCAGTCACGGAAGGGCTCATTAAAGAAATCGCATTGACATCGGACGAGCAGTCAATCTATACAGACGTCGCGATTCAATCACAAATTGTAGATGGGAAAGTATATGGCGTACCTAAAGCAGTTGAATCGACCGTTCTCTACTATAATAAAGCGCTAATTAAAGAGGAGGAACTGCCACAATCACTCGACGAATGGTACGACTATTCGAAAGAAGTGACAACCGGCAAGCAATTCGGATTCTTGGCATTGTTCGATCAAATCTATTACGCGCAGAGTGTGATGAGCGGATCGGGCGGTTACATTTTCGGGCGTGATGATGCCGGGAATTATGACACATCTGATATCGGATTAGCGAATGACGGAGCGATAAAGGGCGCCGCGCTTATTCAAAAATTCTATCAGGACAAACTTTTCCCAGCTGGTATCATCGGTGAGCAAGGGATTAATGTCTTAGAATCACTATTTACTGAAGGGAAAGCCACCGCTATCATTTCGGGACCATGGAACGTAGAACCATTTAAAAAAGCTGGTATTGACTATGGCGTCGTTAAGTTGCCAGAGTTGACAAATGGGGATAACATGAGTTCGTTCCTCGGTGTAAAGAGTTATAACGTGAGCTCGTACAGTAGGAATTCTGAAATGGCCGAGAAACTTGTTAAATTCCTTGGCGACGAAGAAAATTCACGCACTCGCTTTGAAGTGACGCAAGAAGTACCAGCTGTTAAATCGCTCGCGAGTGATCCGGCCGTTACAGAAAGTGAAGTCGCTCAAGCCGTTGCTGAGCAATCTCAGTTCGCAGAGTTGACACCGAACATTCCAGAAATGAATGAAGTATGGCAACCAGTCGATGCTGCGCTCCAGACGATTGCGACCGGCAAAGCGAAGCCGGAACAAGCGATGAAACAAGCGGTCGAAACGATTACTGGTCAAATTGAAGCCAAACATAATAAATGATGCAATCGGCAGGCTCGTCCTGCCGATTTTATTGAACATTAGAACGTGAGGTGAAAACTGTGCAACATCGTCAACTGAGTACACTCTTATCTGTCATTCCTGGACTGGGACAACTGTATAATCGTCAGTGGCTGAAGGGTGGGCTGTTTTTAATTCTAAGCATTTCATATGCAGTCGTATTCGCCGATTTACTAAATATGGGACTGTGGGGAATTATCACACTTGGTACTGAGGTTCCGCGAGACAATTCGATATTCTTACTCGCAGAAGGAATTATTGCCATTATCGTCTTAACATTCGGTGTGGCATTCTACGGATTCAACCTTCGAGACGCGTATCGAAATGGGCAAAGACGAGATGATGGATTCTCACTCGGCTCACTACGACAAGATTACCTAGCTATGAAAGATGCGGGTTATCCTTATTTGATTAGCGCGCCGTCGCTGTTCATTCTCGTTTTTGCTGTTATCTTCCCAATCTTATTCAGCTTCGCTTTGGCGTTTACAAACTATGACTTATATCATTCGCCTCCAGCAAATTTAGCTGATTGGGTTGGGTTTGATACGTTCGCGCAAATATTCACGGTCGACATTTGGCGTTCGACGTTCCTCGATGTGCTGTCGTGGACAGTGATCTGGACGGTACTTGCATCGACACTGCAAGTCTCACTCGGGATTTTTCTTGCAGTGGTCGTCAACCAAAAAGAGATTCGGTTCAAAAAGACGATTCGAACGTTCTTCGTCTTACCATGGGCCGTTCCAGGGTTTGTCACAATTCTCGTCTTCGCTGGACTGTTTAACGATAGTTTCGGTGCAATCAACAATGATATTCTCGCTACCTTTGGGATTGATCCAATCCCCTGGTTAACGTCGGCAGCCTGGACGAAAGTTGCTCTCGTCTTTATGCAGGGCTGGCTCGGTTTCCCATATGTCTTTATCGTGACGACCGGTGTATTGCAATCGATTCCTCAAGATTTGTATGAGGCGGCGACGATTGACGGGGCATCTGCCTATAAAAAGTTCCGTCATATCACGATGCCGATGATTATGATTGCGATGGCACCCATTATTATTACGCAATTCACATTCAATTTTAATAACTTCAATATCATTTACTTATTTAACGGTGGTGGACCAGCCGTGCCAGGGTCGAACGCCGGTGGGACCGATATCTTGGTCTCGTGGATTTACAAATTGACGATGCAATCAGGTCAATACGCACTTGCGGCAGCGTTGACGATCTTGTTGTCAATCTTCGTCATCTCGATTGCGCTTTGGCAATTCAGAAAAACCAACTCATTTAAGGAAGGGAAGTGATGGCTATGAGAAGATTCAACTTACGAATTTTTCTGTCGTATGCACTATTGCTGTCGGTCGTCGCCATCATTGTTTATCCGCTTCTTTGGACGATTGGTGCTAGTTTTAACCCGGGAAATAGTCTTGTCAGTACATCGCTCATCCCGAAGAATCCTACACTCGATCATTACCGAGAGTTGTTTGCGGGAAAAGAAAATCTTCAATACGTCAATTGGTACATGAATTCGTTGAAGATTAGTGTGTTTACGATGCTCGGGACACTTGTCAGTGTATCGTTCACAGCCTATGCATTTTCTCGTTTTCGATTTAAAGGTCGTCAACGCGCGCTCACATTGTTTTTGCTGTTACAAATGATCCCACAGTTCTCGGCGTTAATTGCGCTGTTTGTCCTTGCTCAAATGCTAGGCATGATGAACAGTCATTGGCTCCTGATTATGCTCTATATCGGAGGACAAATCCCGATGAACACATATTTGATGAAGGGGTATATGGACTCGATTCCAATAGATCTCGATGAGAGTGCTAAACTAGACGGGGCCTCAAATACCCGCATTTTCTTACAAATTTTGATGCCGCTCTGTCGACCGATGCTAGCAGTTGTAGCGATGAATGGTTTTACAGGACCGCTTGGTGATTTTGTATTATCATCGACAATTCTTCGGACGCAGGATGCTTATACACTCCCGATTGGTCTGTACAACCTTGTCAATGACGTGATGGGGGCGAGTTATACGACGTTTGCGGCTGGGGCGATTTTGATTAGTATTCCGGTTGCTGTCATATTTATCATGCTACAGAAACACTTTGTGGCAGGACTTACGACAGGAGGAACGAAAGGATAAAGAGCGATATAGGAGGAAAGACTGCGATGACATCTTACGAGAGAATATATACAACGAAAACGAAGCGAATGTTACACGGGGGTGACTATAACCCGGATCAATGGCTCGATCAGCCGGAGATTTTGGAGGATGATGTTCGTCTTATGCGACTCGCTCATACGAATACGTTCTCAATCGGTATTTTTGCATGGCATTGTCTAGAACCTGAAGAAGGAGTTTACAATTTTGAGTGGCTAGACGATGTTATTGAACGCATCGCATCAATAGATGGGCACGTCATTCTTGCTACGCCTAGTGGAGCGCGTCCAACTTGGATGTCTGCCAAATACCCTGAAGTGTTACGCACCAATTCGAGTCGTGTCAAACAGTTACACGGTGCACGTCACAACCATTGCTTCACGTCACCTATTTATCGTGACAAGACGCAACAAATGAATCGACTTCTTGCTAAACGATACGGGAACCATCCGGCACTCATTATGTGGCATATCTCAAACGAATTCGGTGGCGACTGCCACTGTGATTTGTGTCAAGAATCATTCCGAGTGTGGCTACAAGAGCAATATGGCTCATTAAAAGAATTAAATGACGCATGGTGGGGACCGTTTTGGAGTCATACATACACAGAATGGTCTCAAGTAGAATCTCCATCGCCAATTGGTGAGAGTGCCGTTCATGGTATGAATCTCGATTGGAAACGATTTGTCACACACCAGACTATCGACTTTTATAAGCACGAGATTGCTCCACTTCGGGAAAGTACACCTGATATCCCAATTACGACAAATTTTATGGCAGATACGTTTGATATGATTCCGTTTCAATCACTCGATTATAGCGAATTTGCCAAGTATGTCGATGTAATCAGTTGGGATGCCTATCCAGCATGGCATAACGATTGGGAGTCGACAGCCAATCTTGCGATGAAAGTTGGGATGATCAATGACTTGTATCGGAGCTTGAAACAACAACCGTTCTTGCTCATGGAGTCAACACCGAGTGCGGTCAACTGGCACCCAGTTAATAAAGCGAAGCGACCGGGTATGCACAAATTGTCTTCTCTACAGATGCTCGCTCATGGTTCTGACAGTGTCCTTTATTTCCAATGGCGTAAATCGAGAGGGTCATCAGAAAAGTTCCACGGGGCCGTTGTCGACCATGATAACAATCCGGACAATCGTGTATTCAAAGATGTAGCGGATGTAGGAGCGACACTTGAGAAATTAGAAGAAGTCGTCGGATCGGTCCGTCCAGCTACTGTCGCGATTTTATATGACTGGGAGAGCAATTGGGCGCTCGACGATGCCCAAGGATTCGGTCTCGATTCGAAGAGATATCCTCAAACACTTCAAGACCACTACCGCACATTTTGGGAGCAAGACATTCCAGTCGACGTCATTACGAAAGAACAGGAATTTTCATCGTATCAACTTCTTCTCGTGCCGATGCTTTATTTGATGGAGGAAGCACTTGCAGAGCGCTTTGAACAATTCGTTAAAGCGGGTGGGACGCTCGTTATGACATATATGTCAGGTCTTGTCGATCGTCACGATTTGGTGCATCCGAATGGTTGGTTGAAGTCACTTCAAACAACATTTGGCATCATGCCGCTCGAAACCGATACGCTTTATCCTTCGGAACGTCAATCCATTCGCTACGGGGAACAACGTTTTGAATTGAAGGATTATGCAACTCCACTTCGTATTGGGACGGCTGATACACTAGCGACATATGAAGATGAGTTTTATGCTGGGACTTCAGTCGTGACAAAACAAAAACATGGGAAAGGAGCTGCGTATTATATCGGAGCTAGACTTGACGAAGCTTTCCATCGTACGTTTTACATTCAATTACTAGACGAGCTGAAAATCGTCCGTCCGGTCGCAATTAAACATCGTGGTGGCGTCTCCGTTCAAGTCCGCCGCGCCGACGATATGGACTACATCTTCGTAATGAACTTTACTGAATCGACCCAAGCGATTGAGTTACCATACGAAATGGAAAATATTATCACCGGAGTCAAGCATATGGGGAAACTTGAACTTGAGCGTTATGCTTCACACGTCTTTAAAGCCAAGCGTTGATGAAAGGGACGCCGACCTGTTTGGGTTGGAGTCCCTTTCTGGTTATAAAGTCTGGATGTTCATTGGATGGCAATTGAATTTGGGGTTGATATATCGTTAAATGGAAGATAGATAGGAAGTGAGTAAAATGGCTACGATTAAAGATATCGCCAAAGGGGCGAACGTATCGATTGCGACAGTTTCACGTGTCTTGAACATGGATCCGACGCTTTCTGTGACACAAGAGACGAAACAGCGGATTTTTGAAGTTGCCGAAGCTCTTGATTATCGGAAAAAAGGCGCTAAAAAAGGGAAGGCGCGCTCATTTGCGATGATTTATTGGCTGACAGATGAGGAAGAATTAAATGATTTGTATTATATGGCGATTCGGCATGGGGTTGAGAGTGGCTGTCGCCAACAGCATATCCAACTTCAAAAGATGACATTTCCTGAAATTGCTGATCACGATTTAAGTGGATTTGATGGAGCGATTGTCATCGGTAAATATAGTCGCCAAGAAGTAGAGTATTTGAAAGGTCTACAGCCGCATCTGATTTTTGTCGACTACGATCCGAAAGATGAAATGATTGATGCTGTATTGACAGATTTGAGACGAGCGACTGAGAAAGTATTACTTCATCTTGAATCAGAAGGAATTAATACAATCGGTTACATCGGAGGACGAGAATCGTCTAAAGATAAGGCTGAAATGTTTGTTGACCCGCGTGAAACCACATACGTCGAATTCATGAAAGCTCGGGGGAAGTATGAGAAGAAATGGCACCGTACCGGCGTGTTTTTATCAGAAGACGGTTATAAAATGATGCACGAACTCGTGAAAAGTGAGTTGCCCGAAGCATTTTTCATTGCTAGTGACACGCTTGCCATCGGTGCGCTTCGAGCGCTTCAAGAATCAGGTTACAATGTGCCGAACGATGTTGCTGTCATCAGTATTAACGATATCAGTGTCTCGAAATACGTCTCACCTCGATTGTCGACGGTGCGTATTCATACTGAAATGATGGGGGAAGAAGCAGTCTCTCTTCTTCTCGAACGCGTAGGCGGTCGTGAAATCAGTAAGACTGTCACGCTTGCGAGCGAACTAGTGCTTCGAGAGAGTCACCAAGTTGTCAATAAAGTTAAAGAAACGTAAACGTAACCCCTCTATGGTACAGACCACAGAGGGTTTTTTTACGGCTGCATTCGCTCTTGAAGCGCCATCACGACGCGGTGCGATTCACGTGCATCGAGATAGCTCGCCTCGTATTCGAACAAGCCGTTTTCGAGCTCGGTCACATGGACGAGTCGGACGCGGATTTCTGTCTTGTCACCGACTTGCGGCAATAGGATCTTCAATTCGATGGCATCGGTGACCGGCAGGCGGACCTGGGCGTAAAAATGCAGGATTTGCAGCCCGCTCTTCGTTACGAGGATTGGGGTCGAGCCGATCGACAGCTCCCTGTCGTGGAACTTGTGGATCGTCACGCTCGCTTCGAGTGAGAATGCCTGTCTCGTGACGACTGGTCCGACCGTCTCCGTCGTCGCTAAGAAGCGGTAATCGAGTGCCTGTTCGAATTGTTCGGCACCGAGCGGACGGCTGAACAAGTAACCCTGGACGATGCGGCAGTTGAGGCGTCGGACGACATCAAGTTGCTCGAGCGTCTCAACGCCTTCGATGACGACGTCCATCGCAAACTCCTCGGCCATGAACAGGATCGTCCGCACGATCGCCTGTGTTTTCTTGTTCTCATGCAAGTCAGCGGCGAACTGTTGATCGATCTTAATCGTCTTGATTGGATACTGTTGCAAATATGACAGCGACGAGTAGCCGGTACCGAAGTCGTCTAAGGCGATACGGATCTTGGCGGCGTCGAGCTGTTCGAGCGTGTCGTGAATCTTCCGATTATCGCTCAAGACATCGGTCTCTAATATCTCGATTTCGAGAAGCGACGGTGTGAGCGTATAACGACGGAGCGCCCGTGTGACCGTCTCAGCATAGTTCCCATGCAACAGCCGTTTCGGCGACACGTTAATCGACACCGGGACGACGGGTAAATCTTTGTCCTGCCAGTCCCGAAGACAGGCGCACGTATGATGGAGCACCCAATCGGCGAGTTGGATGTGGAGATCGCTCTCTTCAGACAACGGGATGAAGTCGTTCGGCGGAATCCGTCCCCATTCCGGGTGTTGCCAGCGGACAAGCGCCTCGGCCCCGACGATCCGGCCCGACCAGGCGTCGACTTTTGGTTGGAATTCGAGGAAGAGTTCGTCCTCTTCGATGGCGCGGCGCAAATCGTTGCCGAGCTGATGTCGCCGATACGAGTCGATATTAAAGCTCGAGGCGTAAAAGACGAATCGGTCCATCCCCGGCAAGTTCGTCCGACCGAGTGCCGTGTTGGCGTACTGCAATAGCTCTTCGGCGACGGTCGAGTCATGCGGATAGCGGCTGACTCCGATTGAGACGGGCG
>NZ_LYTG01000032.1:0-68044 GCF_001816105.1 Exiguobacterium sp. SH31 | reverse complement strand
AGACACGGGCGACTTGTTCGTGGTCGTAATCGAATGGGCTCTTCTCGAGGATCTCGAACCCTTCGGCGATCGCCTGCATCATGCCGTACTCGATGCCGTTGTGGATCATCTTGAGGAAATGACCGCTACCACTCGGACCGGCGTACAAGTAGCCGTTGTCCGTCGACACGTCTTGGAACAACTCCTCGATCTTGCCGAACGCCTCGATATCGCCGCCGATCATCGTACAGGCGCCGTTGCGCGCGCCTTCCATGCCGCCACTCGTCCCGACGTCGAAGAAGTAGATCAGTTTGTCGTTGAAATGCTCGGCCCGTCGCATCGACTCCTTGTAGTTCGAGTTGCCGCCGTCGATGACGATATCCCCTGGAGACAACAGCGCATGCAAATCGTTCAGCACACGCTCGGTCACCTCACCGGCCGGCACCATCACCCAGACGACACGCGGACCCTTCAATTCGTTAACGACTGCTTCGAGCGAATCGAGCGTCTCGAACTGGCTCGTCGACACGTTACCCGGGTCGTAACCGAGCACGCGGTGGCCCCCGTCCGTCAAATTGAGCGCTAGGTTGAGTCCCATCTTGCCAAGTCCAATCATTCCTAGTTCCATATTCGTTCCCCCCGTTCGTGAGATGTGTACTTTACTTCAGTACCCAAAATGCGCAGGGGCTAAAAGGAGTGAACACGAGTTGCAGGGAAACCGATAAGAAATAGGGAAAGGGACATGAGTTGAATGGACACGCTTCGTTATCAACTTCTTGATCTCGGCTAGGAAGGATATTGATAAAATGAATATTTCGAAATGGATAAACCTTATGAAAGAGATACGGCGACGCTTTCGCGACCATAATATTAATGACTACAGCGCCACATTGGCCTTCTTTTGGTTTCTTGCCATCTTTCCAACGTTTTTTTTATTATTCGCACTCATGGCGTGGCTTCAAATCGATGAGGCGCTACTAATTGAACAAATTGAAACATTGGTTCCAGGTTCGAGCGTACGAGAACTGTTTGCCGTCGTCTACGATGTGAGCGGAAGCGTCAATGCAGGTCTTCTTTCCTTTGGTGCCGTGATTGCTGTCTGGTCTGCCACGAACGGAACGGCTCGCCTCGTAAAATTGACTGTCTTTGCCTACGGGGAGACAGAAGGGCGAGGCTATATCCGCCGTCGTTTGATCGGCTTACTGACGCTGCTCGCTTGGAGTGTTGGGGCAATCATCTTGATTGTGTTTCATATTTTTGGTCGCGAGTTCATTGAACTGATGTATTCCTTGTTGCCGCGGTTAGAGGACTTCAATCGATTGGCGACACTGGTTCGGTACACGATTTCGACAGTCATTCTCATCGTGGCATTCTCCGCATTTTATATGGTCGCACCGCAGCAACGTGTACGCTTTACTGAGACACTCCCGGGAGCGATCTTTGCCGTCATTTCTTGGCAAGTGATTTCGACTGGTTACAGTGTGTACGTTGATCAGTTTTCAATGTTTGGCGACACGTACGGGACGATTGGTGTCGTCATCTTACTTCAAATTTGGCTCTATTTGACGGCGGCGACGATGTTGCTTGGTGCAGAAATCAACGCGGCTTGGCCATCTGACTGGAAACGACGAGCCGAAAAGACCCACTTCCCTTAAAAACTGAAAAGAAAATACTAGTATTTTTTCGGAAAGCGCCGTATTTCAATAGAGAGGAAGGGAATTCTTCATACTAACTCCGTATTTAAACAATACGTGAAAGCGGGTGAAGACTGATGGCAAAACATCGAAAAAAATCATCATGGAAAAAGCTGTTGGCGATTATTCTCGGCGTCATGACGGTTGCATTCATCGTCGGAGGGGGCATCGTCTGGTCTATGTATCGCAATGTCAATGAAACCGTGACGAGAGTAAACGATAACCTTCAAATCAGTGAGAAGCGCAAACAAGTGGAAACGATTGAAGAAAAGCGTTCGGTTTCAGTCTTGCTTCTTGGCATCGATCGCCAAGGGAGCGAACAGGGGCGGAGTGACTCGATGATTGTCATGACCTTGAATCCGGAGACGAACGAAGGGGCGATGCTCAGCATCCCGCGGGACACATTGACTGAGATTGTCGGTCGCGGTGTTCGAGACAAAATCAATCATGCTTACGCGTTCGGTGGAGCGGAGATGGCGATGGATTCGGTCGAGGCGCTACTAGCTATCCCGATCGACTATGTTGTTGAGACAGATATGGATGCATTCACTGAAATCGTCGATACGCTCGGTGGAATTACAGTGACGAACAACTTCGCCTTTTCAACGGACGGTTATCGTTTCCCGGTCGGAGAGGTCGAGTTGGACGGAGAATCGGCGTTGTCCTACACCCGGATGCGTTATGAGGATCCGAACGGTGACTTTGGCCGTCAAGAGCGCCAGCGTGCCGTCTTAACCGCCATCGTTGAGAAGGGGCGCTCTGACTTCTCAGTCGACACCGTGACTCGCCTCTTAGACGTTGCCGGTAATCATGCGAAAACGAATATAGAGTTTAACGAGCTCGTGACGCTGTCAACCGATTATATGAATTCGTTCCGCAATGCGAGCACGCTCCGCATCGAAGGGGCAGGGGGTATTGAATCAGACGGCATCTACTACTGGAATCCAGATGCGGCATCCCTTGCTGACGTGCAAAACGAGTTGAAGCGACTAATGGAGTAAGGCCGTCCGTAAAGACGGCCTTTTTAGCGTTTTAAATTAGCCGAAAGGTGGGAGTGATAAGAACAGACCTAGGAGGGATGATTATGATTTGGGACAAGTTAGAACCGATTGTACAACGACTAGAAGATGACCATACGACAGAAGAGTGGCGTCGCACGTTAGAAAAGTGGGAAGGTCATATTTGGCACGATCATGATGCTGTAGACGAAAAGACGAGCGTGCTCATGGCTGATGCGAACGCCGTGACAGTGAATCGGAAGCCTGACCTTGATGCGCTCCATGAACTGTTGACAGACCATGTCCAGGCGTCGGTTAGTGATCTGTATCTTGTATCACTCTTTCCATACTCGACTCATCCAAGCGATACGCCTTTGAGTCCTCGCGTCAGATTATATGAAGATCTCGGACGCTTCAGTAACGAGTTTGAGCTCATGTTCGAGATGGATCTTGACGTCTACAATGAGAAACAGTTCGATATGCTGAAAGAGACGGATGCATTTATTGAGCGGCTCGCGCAGGGCGCTATGAAAATCCGCGTCCACATCCAGTCGTTTAGAGGGATGCCGGAAGACAGTATCAAAAACGTCCTCGCGCTATGGCATACGATACTCCACCATTATAAACCGAACGGACAACTCATTCTTGCTTGTGAGGCGGTAAATTGTTCAGCACATGTTTATTTTGAAGTCGTCGATGCAATATGTCACTTCGACTTGTCTTCCCATACGATTCTAGCCTTTGCCCAAGGGAATGCTACCCGGCTCTCGGACTGGGCACGCTCCATCGAGGCGCCGCCGGCTGAGAAAACTTACTTCAATTTCTTGTCGATGGCGGAGCGGGACCCGTTCGAGAAAAACTTGATTGATCCGGGTGTCGAGATGCTACTCGCGGCCCATAGTATCTTGTTCTCGCTCCAAGGGATACCGTCCGTTGATTACCGTACGTTGCTTGGGGTAAGCACTCCGACCGACCGTGACACGCTCGTCCAAGAATTGAAGACCGACCCGTATCGTCTGCAAGTGTTCTCCGGTATTATCAGTCAGCTGAACGTCAAACGAACGCACCCTGCTTTTTCTCCGTACGCGGAACAACGGATTCTGAAACAGGATTCCCGACTATTCGCGGTAGAACGAAAGGCAGGCAATGAGACCGTTCAACTGTATACGAACGTCAGTGAGGAAACAGTCCGATTGCCTGTTCGTGGAGAAAGTTTATTCACAGGCGAACCGATTGAAACAATCGACTTGGCCCCATATGACTACGTATGGATCCGGACATGAAATTCCCCCGTCTCAAACGAGGCGGGGGGTGTTCGTCGTCATGAAGGACCAGTTTGCTGTCGATAACCGACAGGGTTTTTAGACTGCCACATCCATGCGTCGCGGCACATATCCTCAATGCTCAGTTGAGCCTTCCATCCCAATTGCCGTTCCGCTTTAGAAGCGTCGGCATAACAAGTTGCGATGTCCCCGTGCCGTCGCGCGACGACTTGATAAGGAACCGACTGTGTCGTCGCCGTTTCAAAGGCTTTCAAAAGTTGTAAGACGCTGTAGCCAGAGCCAGTCCCGAGATTGAAAGGTTCGGCACCGGTGTGCAAGAAGGTGTAAGCAAGTGCCTTTAAATGTCCGTTTGCCAAATCCATTACATGGATATAGTCACGCACCCCGGTACCGTCTTCTGTCGGATAATCGTCCCCGAATATACTCAGTTGCGGCAAGCGTCCAATCGCGACCTGGGTGATGTAGGGCATAATATTGTTCGGCGTATCATTCGGGTCCTCACCGATTTGACCGGACGGATGGGCCCCGATTGGATTGAAATAACGCAAAAGGGCGATACTCCAAAGCGGGTCGGCGGCTGCCGCATCACGCATAATGTCCTCAATCATCAGTTTGGTTCGTCCGTACGGGTTTGTCACGCGGAGCGCGGCCGTTTCAATAATCGGGACACGGTCGGGTGTACCATAAACGGTAGCGGAAGAACTGAAGACCATTCGTTTAACGTCGTGTCGATGCATGACTCGCATCAACGTGACTGTCCCGGCAACATTGTTTTCATAATAAGCGAGCGGGAGTTCAACGGATTCTCCAACTGCTTTCAAGCCGGCAAAGTGGATGACGGCATCAATCGCGTGATCGTTGAAAATTCGCTCGAGAAATAGTTCGTCTAAGATATCGCCTTCATAAAATTGAAGGGATTTCCCGGAAAGCTGTTCAACCCGTTTAATGGACTCTTTGCTAGAGTTTGACAGGTTGTCAATTACGACGACAGAATATCCATCGTCAAGTAATTGAACACATGTATGGGAGCCGATATATCCGGCGCCGCCGGTAACTAAAATTGTGAAAGCAGCACTCATAGGGATAACTCCTTCCTTTTAATAAAAGCAGGACTTCTATACCTATACCACCGACGAATCAACAATAAGAGAGAACATGCGATCATAATTTCGTTAAGATTGTTCATAACTATACAGCAACTGAAATTTGCCAGCTAATAGGAATATGGATGGAGGAAAACGAATAAATAAATGTTATGGCAAAGGAGGGAACGAAATGGAGATAGTCGATATACATTGCCATATCTTGCCGAACGTAGATGACGGACCTGCTACGATGGAGGAGGCGCTTGAAATGGCAAGACGGGCGAATACATCGGGTGTCACGGATCTTGTCGTTACACCACATCTGTTTCATCCGCAGTTTGATACAGAGACGATCAATGTCGAGCATGAAATGAACGAGTTGCAACGTACGCTTGATGCGGAGAAAATCGTGCTTCGCTTACATAGCGGAAACGAGGTCAGGATCAGTGGAGACGTGTTGGATGAACTTGATCAAGGGAATGTCAGGACACTTGGGAACTCGCGCTATGTGTTAATCGAATTTCCTCATCAAACCGTCCCTTCATACACAGAATCTTTATTCTTTGGGTTGCAGATTGCGGGCTATGTCCCCGTCATTGCCCATCCTGAACGGAATCAACAGTTACTCATCGAGCCAGAACGGTTATATCGTTTCGCATCGGCTGGTTCGTTGTCACAAGTGACGACGGCGAGTGTGGCCGGTCACTTTGGGCGACACACACAAGAGATGGCACTCGTTTTTTTACGTCATCAGTTAAGCCAATTGATTGCCTCGGATGCCCATAACAGTTCATCGAGAGCTTTCTTTTGGGAAGAAGCGGTAGCGGTGTTGAATAAAGAACTAGGCGTAAAGTGGACCGGAAAAATCCTTCATAACAGCGAATCGGTGTTGAAGGATGAAGTGATTTTAGTGGATGATTTGAACATGCCGAAGAAAAATTGGTTGGGGAAGTGGAAGTGATAGAGAGCCGCCGCGGCTACTCGAATTGGTTTAGTTTGAGGGGTAATTATCACATTTGCAATTAAGGGGGATAACACGTGATAAAAGTATTAATCACAGGAGCCGACAGTTACGTCGGAAAAGCGTTCAAACAATGGGTGGAAGACCGGTATTCAGAACGGATCCACGTCGATACGGTCGGGATGCGTGACGGTGCATGGAGACAACGTTCGTTTGAAGGTTACGATGCAATCTTGCACGTGGCCGGGATTGCCCATGTGTCGACGGATAAAAGTATGGAAGACCTCTACTACAAGGTGAACACGGAGCTGACCGCGGAAGTCGCAGCCAAAGCGAAGCGGTCTAGCGTCAAGCAGTTCATCTTCCTCAGCAGTATGATCGTCTACGGGGACGCAACGAACGCGAAAATAATCACGCGCGACACCGTGCCGAACCCGACCAACTTTTACGGCGACAGCAAGCTCCAAGCCGAGAACAAGCTCGCGGAGTTGTCAGACGAGACGTTCATGGTCGCGAACGTCCGGTCGCCGATGATTTATGGGAAGGGCTCGAAAGGCAATTATGTCAAACTCGCCGGGCTCGCACGGAAGATCCCGTTCTTCCCAAGCTATCAGAACAAGCGCAGCATGATCCATATCGACAACTTGTCCGAATTGTTAGCGCTCATCGTCTTGAACGGAGACGGCGGGACGTTCCATCCCCAGAACGCGGACTACGTGTGTACGTCCGACCTCGTCTCGATGATCGGGGCCGTCCACGGCAACCACGTCCGGCGCTTAGGTCTATTCAACGGCGTCATCGGAAAACTCGTCGACCGAAACGTCACGATGAACAAGCTGTTCGGGGATTTTGCGTACGCGAAAGAGCTGTCGGCGTATCCGCAGGACTATCACGTTCGCGATTTCTTTGACAGCGTCGTCGTGACAGAACGAAAGTAAGTGGAGTACGGCGCGTCGACTACGGGAATGAACAGGTAAACTAGTCGAAGTAGGTGAGCCAATGAGAGAAGCAACGATTGAAAACAAGAACGGTATGCTGCTGTCGGCGATCGAGTATGGCTGTGCCATGACCGAGCTGACGGCACCGGACCGTGACGGTAACATGGACTCTGTCATTTTGAAATATGGCGACTTGGATCAATACCTCGAGAACCCGGTCTATTTGGGCTCGGTCGTCGGCCGTATCGCCGGAAGAATCCGTAACGCCGAGATTAATGGTGTGGCCTTGACCCCAAGCGAGGCCCCGCATCATATCCACGGCGGGACGGACGGTATCACGTCGCGGTATTGGGACATGGACGTCGACGGACAGGCGATTCAATTCATATACTTAAGTCCGGACGGGGAAGAAGGCTACCCGGGGAACGTCCGCTTCAAAGTCATCTATGAACTGACGGACGACAATGAACTCGTCGTCACGATGACGGCCGCGACGGATGAACTGACGTGGGTCAACTTGAACCATCACAACTATTTCAATCTCGGTGGCCAGCCGACGATCCACGATCATCTGCTGACGTTACCGGCCGACCACGTCGCGCGGCTCGATGACGAGTCGCTCCCGACCGGGGAACTGCAGCCTGTCGATGCGACACCGTTCGACTTCCGCGACGGGAAACGAGTCGGCGAGGCGATTACGTCAGACGACGAAGCCATCGCGAAAGCGGGCGGGCTCGATCATCCGTTCATCTTGAAGGATGGGGTGGCGCGGTTGCATGACCCGGTGAGCGGACGCGTGCTCGACGTCGAGACGAACCAACCGGTCATGGTCGTGTATACGGCCAATTTCCTCAGTGAAGAGACACCCGTCACGCTCGAGGGACGGCAGAAGCATAGCGCCATCTGTTTAGAAGCCCAAGCGCTTCCGGACGCGCCGCACTATCCAGACATCGCCACATCGATCGAACTGAAACCGGGTGAGCTGTATCATTCGAGGACGGTGTATCGGTTTGGGGTGGAGTGAAAAAAGACCATCAAACTTGTGTATGACAAGTTAGATGGTCTTTTGCGTTGCGCTTTTACAGTATATAGCTCATTCAACACTTCGGTCACCGTCGCACTAAATGAACGAAACGCAAGAGCATCGACGAGCGACGTCATGGCTTCTTTCACAATGATTACGTTCGTCCAGTCGGAGACAGCGGTCGAATTTTCTAGTTGTAAGATGGTACGAGTAAGTAGGGAATAAGAGCTCTTTTATGATCAGTATTCGCCGCTGAGTTTCTTCCATTCTTGCTCTAAATGAGCGTCAACGGCTTTCCAGTCGTACACGTCTTTCCCGAGCACATGCTTCAGCTCTTGCATTGAGGCGAAGGCAAAGCGACTCCAGGCGACGTAGTTCAAGCGTGTCGCAAATAAAATCGGGACGTTGCCACTTCGGATGTAGGCATCCATCCCGTCGGTCAGGCATAGAGCACCGTGACCGACGAGCAGCATCTTCCGGAGTGTCGGTTTGTTGCCGACAGGGATTGACTCCAACCATCCGTTTTTGTGATAAAACAGACTCTTCAAACCCCAAAGCAGGCGGATGACGAGTTCGTTGAAGACGACCGGAACCGCCATCGCGACACCGTGACGCGCATCATACCCGCTCTCGAACACTTTAGTCGAGAAGTCGGCAAACGAGAGTGTCTTGCCTTTATGGGAAACCTGTCCGAAGTCGGCGAATTGGAACAGTTCGAAAAATGGGAGCGGGATGCCAGCGCCACGACGACCATCGTCATGCCCCCGGACACCACTCGATCCTGAAACGTCTGATAAAAGATGACCAATCCAGTTAGCGAACCCGGCGAACAGTTTAGCCAACACGTTTCCACCTTGAAGCACCTGCGTCCCGTCTTCTTTTGGCTCGAGCCGAAGCAGTCGGCCGTCCGAGATGAAACTGGCCTTACCCGTGAATTGATCTAAAATCGAGAAGAACAAACCGATGATATCCGGCGCGTGGGCAAGTGATTTCAAGTGGTGGTCCGACGGGCGCATATTGAGCGTTGTTGCGCCCATCTTTAAATCACTCGCATAGCGCGCGTCGTAGTTCACTTTAAACCGACGCTCTAAAAAACCGATGGCGCTCGCAATCGAATCCGGTTGTTTGCGGAGACGGGCCCCGTTTTTTTTATCCTGTTTCCAGACGAGGTTTGCGAACTTGATGACGACGTTGTCGACTTTCTCATCTGACCAACTGCGAAATTTGCTGTCCGTTGGTGAACCGACAAAGAAACTGTCAATCACCCCCGCGACAAGACCGCTGAAGGACGCAATCATGTAGTCGTAGCGGTCACATTCCGCTTCCTTCAGCAAGAACTCCTCTTTGAACGTTGTTGCCAAATCGTGACGCTGTCGTGCCGTCAACAAATGGGCGAACGGGTCGTCGAGCCCAGACACGTCATGTCGCGTCGCATACGTATCCAGTTCGGCCAAATAGATATCCCAAGAGACGTCCGAGACTTGAATCGGCTCGAGTTCGTCAAACATCGGGACGGCTAGCGGGGCAAGCGTTGTTGCCTCCGCTGAAAGAGACTGCTCGTTCATGAGCCGCATCATATCTTCAAACAAATCATCGAGGACAGCAGCCTGTGCATCCTGTGTATTTTCAAGTTGTGATAGATGCTTGTTTACTTCACCTAAGCGTTGCTCGGCCTGGGCGGCTTGATGCTGTTGGACGAGTAGCGCTTTCGCCTTGTCTACCATGTCTTGTTCGGACCGGTTCATCTGTCACCGAAGACGTTCTTGACGAGACGCTTCGCTCCACCCGTCACTTCAGCGAGACCGCCGCCTGTCATCTCGAAGTAACCGATCGCTTGGAATGACTCATGCAATTGTTCTAGTTCTTCGAGCGTGAGCGTCTCTTTCAAGACGAGCTCCTCTTCGTTACTGAACGTCATGTCATCCAATTGTATTGGTTCAGGCGTATAACACGTATAGATGTAATCGCGAATCTTTTGATATGTCGCTTTCGACGTCAACTCATCTAAGCGAACCGTACTCAGTTTTGACGGTAGTTGCGTCATGATTTGTTCTTTCTGCGAATGGGTTTGCTTACCGGCGCTGAATTGAGCACTTTGGCTGAGCATCTGTAGCATATTGGATAACTGATTGATTTTCTCCGAATTTTCATTCCCCTGTTGGATGGCGACAACGAGACGACTTGAAATCTCATTGATGTCTTCGAGCAAATAGTTGAGCGTCTGCTGAGTGTTCCGGATGATGGCTTGAAGCATATATTCCCGTTGCTTATTATTCTCGATATCTTTAATTCCTGTGATTTTCTTCAATCCCTGGTATGTCCCGACTCCGATGACGACCAACACCCCGATTCCGGTGAACATGCTCGAGAATCCAAGCAATCCGCCCATGCCGAGAGAAGCCAAACCAGACGTCAATCCGGCGGCGCTCAAGCCGACGACAGATCCTGATAAATAGATGGCCGTCAATGGGACTCCGACCGCGGCCGCTTTCGCCGCCAAGTCTTTCATCGACTTGGCAATCTCAGAGTCATTTTTCCGGAACGTCAAAATATCCTCATCGCTTTGGATAGCACTTGAGATAAGTTCGATTTCGTCTCTTGAAATCGACAGATCCTCTTTTAGTTGTTGGAGAAACGCATTCTCAAACCATGCTGAGAGTGGGCGTTTTAATTTGAACAGATAAAGTAAGTCTTTGAACAATGATTTCTCGACGATGGAGAAATCGATCGTCGTCGACAGGGCACGTAATTCTTCAATCAAGTCGGTCGTCGAAGTGTGAAGCGACGGGTTGCTCAAGTAGCTTCGAAGCTGCAATCGATACTCGGAACTGAGGTGAATCCGAGTGACGAGTGACATGAGTTCACTGTACTCTTTCGCATCGATTTGCTGGTCATTGACGAAGGTGAAATTGGCCAAAATTTTTAAATATGTAAGCTTATACGTTTCCGGCAAGTCGGCGAGGGGGGTCACTTGCGAGACGTTGACGAGTTCGTCTTCTTTGTCTTTGAGCGCTGCGATGCCGTTTAATAACTCGACGACGCCTTCGACGTTATACGTCGCGAGCTTGTCGGTCATACTATAGTCGTATTGCTCGGTGTGCATGACGACATGAAGCTTCTCTTTCCGCTTGTCGTTTTTATATGTTACTTCTCGTTCTAAGTCGACACGTTGCAAATCTTTGTAGAGCACACAGATTGGCTTTTCAAGAAGCGGTTTGAAGTAGAAGCGGTCCCCTAAAAACAGCATGCCTTCTTTGCCGCTCTTAAAGAGAGTTGAATCGTACAAAACGACGACGTGTTCTGGAAGTGCATCTTGCGCATAAGTTTTAATGGCACCGTTCAATTTTTTGTCGGGTACGTTAGGAGCGATATGTGTTCCTTCGCCGAGCGCAGTTTGGGCGTACTCTTTCAAATATGTATTGATATTCATGCGGCAACACCTTCCATATATTGTTTATAGAGTTATTATATACTTATAGAGGTTTAAGAGTAGGGAAAATATTCTATTCGGTAGCATACATGAACGAGAGGAGAAACGAACGTCGTGAATGTCATCATGTATACGTTGATCGTGTTATTAAGTGGGGGGATTACGATTCTCTTGTTTCGTCAAGGTCATGAAATGAGAATTGTCCATCGGGCATTAAAGCGTGAACTTCGTCCCATCCGAATCGAGTTGAAAAAGTATGAGCATAATCCCGCTAAACAGTTTGAACTGCTCGATCCGGTGTACAGAAAAGTCGTGTTTCAAGTTCATCCTAAATTGAAGATGAAACGGACGTAGCTAGAACAGATGGTCAGCGATGAACTCAATCGTCTTATCAAAAGTAGACGGTCGGCACTTTGGTCGTCCATCGTTGTGACCGGACGCGGCGTGTTGACAATGACAATGCTCGGGGTCAGCTTCGTGAGCGGATATATGGTGTATATGGAAGGTGACATGACGGAACTTTTCGGTCCGAAACAAGTCAAGAGTCAAACCGCTACGATTTTAGGGGACACGTTCGAGTTACCAGAACAAATCGCCTCACCGGAAGAACTCGGCATGGCGCTCGCTTATCATATGAGCCAATTCGATGAATCATTCAGCATCCGTTATATCGGTAAAAGTCGTGACTTCGAGCAGACGATGGGTGAAGCGTGGGATTGGCTCGAAGCGAACCATATTTATGTCTTCCGCTTGTCACGCGGAGGCGAGACAGAGTATCGGGATCACGGCGGGTATGTCGATTTGGATATGCAATTGGCCTACGATATGAACGTCGAGGAAGCTAAGCAAATCGAAGCAAAAGTCGATCAAGTCGTTACGGAGATGCCTAGCGGCTTGAACGATTATGAGAAAGTGAAATATGTGAACGACTACGTCGTCTTGAATACAGCTTATAACTTGGATAGCGTGGCGAGTCCGTTTACCCCGTACTCGATTCTATTCAACGGGGAAGGTGTCTGTGAAGGGTACGCGCTGACGACGTTGCTTCTGTTAGAAGCGGCTGGAGTAGAGGCGAGATACATCTCAGGCGAGGCCAGGACGGAGTTGCACGCGTGGAACCTCGTCAAGCTGGACGGTGCTTGGTATCATCTCGACACGACGTGGAACGATCCGGTCCCGAATCGGCCAGGAAAAGTCGGGTACGACTACTTCTTGGTGTCGGACGAGACGCTACAGAAAGATCATACGTGGGAAGCGGGGAACTATCCGGTGACGGGGCGGACCGATTTTCAATGACTCGCTGGTCTAGGAATGCACAAAACTCTGAATGAGCACGTTCACGTGCAAGCATTCAGGGTTTTGTGTGCAATTTTTAATTATCTCAATGGATGAATGAGAAAGACTTTAAATATCGTTCAAAGTCAGCTCGATCTAGCGGTTTAGAGAGCAAGTAGCCTTGACCGAGCGTACAGCTATTTTGTTTAAGGAATTGTAGTTGGAAGTCTGTCTCAATCCCTTCAGCGATAATATCCAAATCGAGGTTCAACCCAAGTTCGATGATTGTTTTAACCATCGGTGAAGACGCGGACTCATCCAATCCTTTAACAAACGATTGATCGATCTTTAACGCATCAATCGGCAAATGTTGTAAAACATGCAGCGAAGAGTAGCCTGTACCGAAATCATCAATCGAAGTCCGGACACCAAGTTCCTTTAACTGATGCAATAGGGTCGTCGTCACTTTCGTGTTCTGCATGATGGATTCCGTAATTTCGAGTTCAAGACAAGACGGTAAGATCCTTGTACGTCCGATGATTTGTTTCACCATAGCAATGAAATTTTCGTCTTCTAATTGCCTGACCGAGACATTGACGGCGACATTCAACTGTGGAATCCCGAAAGATTGCCACTCCTTGACTTGGTGGCATGCTTCTTGCATCACCCACTCTCCGATATCGATAATCATACCTGTCTCTTCCGCTGCAGGAATAAACTCCATCGGCGAGACCATTCCTAGGACAGGGTGGTTCCATCGCAACAGCGCTTCGACGCCATTCAATTCATTGGTTTTCAAATCGATTTTTGGTTGATAAACAAGATGAAATTGCTGTTTCTCGAGCGCAATCTTTAACGCTTTTTCAATCTCCATCTTTCGTTGCATTTTTGTCATCATTTCGGTGTCGAATGACAGAAAATTATTTTTCCCTTTCGCCTTTACTTCGTACATGGCGACATCCGCCTTCGTCAATAAGTCCTCGGCGTTTTCTGAGTGCTTAGGAAACAGACTGATTCCGATACTCGGGGTTAGACTCATGGTTTTCTCAGCGACCGTCATCTCGATTGCAAAGAGGTCGAGCAAGGCGTTCGCAAAAATCTCGGCACTTTCTTCAGACCCTTCACGCAACACGACTACAAATTCATCCCCGCCGAGTCGATAAAGACGCTCGTTCTCTCCCGTGATTAAACGGATATGTTCCGCGACAGCAATCAAGACTTTATCGCCTACGGGGTGTCCAAGGGAATCGTTAATATATTTGAATCGATCTAGATCAATCATCAATAGCGCCAATCGTTCATCCTTATGGCTTATATAACGTTTTAAATCGGTGATAAGGCTATGACGATTGCGCAACCCTGTCAGACTATCATGAAAAGCTAGATGCTCCATTTGCGCAAGGATGTGCTTGTTTTCTCGAATGATGAAAAACTGTCTTCCGACAATCAAGAAGTAAGTGACTGTTAAAGCGACACTGAGTACGTTGATTTTCCAGTCATAACTATACATGACGAGCACATTTAATAGAATGCCACTCGCATAAGGCAAATAGAGCTCGTACTCCGCGTTCTGGTTGATTTTATTTTTGCTCCCGGTGCCTGACAAATATTCGCGGGATAAGAGTCCCGTTAATCCAATCAGAAGTGGAGCGATTGTCCACAAAACGTGAGCGACATTTGAAATTTCTGGGTACGAGATTACCATCATGACATCCGCAGTTGCTTGTAATAAAAGTCCTGCCACTAAAAATAAGATCGTCTTCTCTGTTTTTTCTGCTTGGACCATATAATAGAGAATAATACCTAAGAACAAAATACCAAGATCGACGAATTGATAAATATACATAATCGCGTGAATATAAAGTGGATAGTCTAACGCAGATTGGAATGGCTGCAACAAGAAATGGGAGCTGACGGCCATCGCCATGACCATATAGATTGAGAGGTTAAACCGATATTGACGGTCAGTAAGTAAAAAACCACTTTTTTGCGTGCGATCAATGAGCGACATCAAAAATAACGGGTATGAAAAAATCCAAAATAAATTTGCGAGAAATCGTTTCGAGGGATGCAGATACTGCATTTCTAACAGTAACCATACAAAATTTCCGATTGTCAGGGTGATAAGAGCCCACAAGATATATATCCAATATCGCGGAGGGTCGTTATGGTGACGAATCGAGGTGGTCATCCAGAAGACACTAACCATTCCAGAAAAAAATGGAAGTATACCGATGCTCATCGATTGATGATTATCTAACATCGTAACGAGAAAGGTGCATGCTAAAAAAATCCCGCTAATTGTCAGATATAAAGATAATGGTGACCGTTTATGCTTACTCGCTGCCATACGTTTGACCCTCTCTTTCGATTTTTTTTATGATACGTGCAAGTAAAATGAAGGGTCGCTTCGTTCGATTTTCATTGAGGGACATGCGAAAAATCCCTGAGGTGGTCAGTGCTCTCAGGGGAAATCGAAGTCTCGTCTAAAATGCATCCTATCATTATGCTCCTCTATCTCATCGTGATTATCGATAAAAACGATAGTCTAAATATCATTTTATCATTTTTTAGATTTTTGTCCCTTTTTTTATAGAGCATTACTAGTTTAATTAATCGCATACAAAAAACCTCGAAGGGATCACGTCTATCATCCAATTCGAGGTCATGTTGAACTTCTCAATTCTGATTCTTAATAGTGATAAGGGGAGAGGACAGGCACTTATATTGAACTTTCAGAGTGTATGGCTAAAGCAGCCTCAAACCGCGCCGTGATCTGTTGTGGACGCGTGATGGCTCCACCGACGACGACGGCGTGAGTGCCGAGGTCCATGCAGCGTTTCGCCATCTCCGGCGTCAAGATGTTACCTTCGGCGACGACCGGTTGCGTGACGCGGTCGAGCACGTCTTTCAAAAACTTGAAGTCGTCGTGGAAGAGGAGCGAGCCGTTCGTCTCGGCCGTATAGCCGTGAAGCGTCGTCGAGATATAGTCGAAGCCGAGTCGGTCCGCTTCGATACAATCCTCAAGCGTCGCGCAGTCAGCCATGAGGAGTTGGTTCGGATAAATCGAACGGATGGCGTGGACGAGTTCTTGTAGTGTCATGTTGCCAGGACGCAATCGTTGCGTCGCATCGAGGGCAATCACGTCGACGCCGACCTCGATCAATTCTTCGACTTCCTGCATTGTCGCGGTGATAAACACGTCGCTGTCCGCATAGTCGCGTTTGACGATCCCGATGATCGGGACGTTCACTTGCTGTTTGATTTCACGAATATCTTTCGCCGAATTGGCCCGGATGCCTTTGGCGCCGCCTTGGACGGCCGCGATTGCCATCCGACCCATGATGAAATCGCTATGGAGCGGCTCATTCTCGAGTGCTTGGCACGAGACAATCAATCCGGTTGGTAAATTCGTCATCTTAATCACTTCTTTCTTTTAATCGATCGAGCGCTTTCAATGTCTTTAAATAATGCGCTTTTAAGTCTTCATTCGTTTCCATCAATGTCTTCGTCACCGCGTCCGCTGTGAAGAGGAGCGGGAGTTGTGTGTTGATTAAGAACGCCTCACCCGACGCGCCGGCCGTCAACAGTCGATGGTCGACAAGCTCGGCGAGAGGGGAGTGCTGATAACCGACGAAAGCGACGGTCGTACAGCCCGATTCTTTGGCGAGCTGGACGGCTTGGACGACCTCTCGGCTCTCACCGCTGTTCGAGAAGGCGATAATCAAGTCGTCTTTCGTCACAATCGAGGCGTCCATGACCATGCTGTGGCTATCGAACGCCGTCGTCGCGAGCAATCCCATGCGCCGCAAGCGGTACTCCATCTCTTGGGCGACGAGCCCGGCGTTACCGAGTCCGTATAGATGGACCGAGCGGCAACCTCGGATATGGTCGCAGATGGCTAACAGCTCGTCTTGATCGATCAAGTGAGCGGTCGTCTGAATCAATTCGATATACGACCGTTGCATCGGTTCGAGCGACGTCGCCGTCTGGGGCAAGTTCGTTTCCGTCAATGTCTTTTGCATCATGAGCTTCAGTGCCGAATAGCTTCCGACCCCGATCGTTTTACAGAACCGGGTCACGGTCCCAGGTGACGTCTGGATGGCTTGCGCCAACTCGGTGATCGTTAACTCGATGGCGTCGTTCATATTCGTCATGAGGTAATCGGCAATCTTCTTCTCACTGTCCGTCATCTCTGGATAGACGTCTTTCATTTGTTCCCACACGGCTGTTCCCTCCAACACAATTCGTTATTCGCCCCGGCCTAACGCCTCTTGGACTTCATTCTTAATAATTGTAACAGAAGGACCGTAAATTACTTGAATCCCATTTCCTTTTTGCACGACCCCGTGGGCGCCCGTCGCCTTCAACAAATCCTCACGGACGTGTTGGTGGTCGTTGACGGTGACGCGGAGGCGTGTCGCACAGCAGTCGACCGTGTCGATATTGGCATCGCCACCGAGTGCTGCGATGATTGCTGTCGTACGGTCTGATGCATCGACGTCGGCTGTCTTAACAGCTGTCTCATCCGAGCGACCTGGCGTCATGAAGTTGAACTTCGTGATAAGGAAGCGGAACGTCACGTAGTAGAGCAAGAACCAGAAGGCACCGATGACCGGTACGAGCATCCAGTTCGTCTTGTCATTTCCCTGTAAAACCCCGAATAAGATAAAGTCGATGAACCCGCCTGAGAACGTTTGACCAATCGTGATCTCGAAGATGTGGGCCATCATGAAGGCGAGTCCGTCAAAGATGGCGTGGACCAAGTAGAGGACCGGTGCCACGAACAAGAAGGCGAACTCGAGCGGTTCCGTGATTCCCGTCAAGAACGACGTGAGCGCCGCTGAGAACAAGAGACCGAAGACGACTTTTTTCTGTTCTGGTTTCGCACAGTGATACATGGCTAGTGCGGCACCGAGGAGACCGAACATCATCGTAATGAAGCGACCTGACATGAAGCGGGCCGTCCCTTCATAGAACTGGGTCGTGCTCGGGTCGGCGAGCTGGGCGAAGAAGATCTTCTGCGTCCCTTCAATCAAAGTCCCGTCGATAACCAGTGAGCCCCCGAGGCCGGTCGTCCAAAATGGGATGTAGAAGATGTGGTGCAACCCGAACGGTCCAAGCATACGGAGGACGAACCCGTAGATGAACGTCCCGATATAGCCTGTCTTGTCGACAAGTCCACCGAGCGAGAAGATGCCGCTCTGCACGGTCGGCCAGATGAAGTAAAGTGCGATTCCGACACCGATGGCGACGAACGATGTGATGATTGGAACGAAGCGCGATCCACTAAAGAAGCCTAGGAACTGCGGCAGTACTTGCTTGTTGTAACGGTTATGCAAGAGCGCCGTCACAATCCCGATCAAAATCCCGCCGAAGACACCGGTCTCGAGCGTTTGAATCCCGAGCGCCATCCCTTGGCCGGCACTGGCGAGATCCGTTTCCATCAATTCACCCGTGATTTGAAGCATGGCGTTGATGGTGGCGTTCATAATCAGATAACCGAGCATTGCGGCGAGTCCCGCTGTCCCTTTATCCGATTTGGCGAGCCCGACCGCGACTCCGATCGCGAACAGGACAGCCAAGTTGGCGAAGACGATCGACCCGGCTGCGGCCATGATGGTGAATAAATGCTGAAGCCAGGTGATGTCGAGGAATGGATACGCCTGGACCGTGTTCGGGTTCGAGAGCGCCCCTCCGATCCCGAGTAAGAGTCCCGCTGCCGGTAAGACAGCGATGGGCAGCATAAATGATTTCCCGAATTGTTGTGCCCGTTCAAATAAACGTGACATGAGATAAATCCCCCTTAAAATTATTTTCACCTGAATCATATTATGAAAAATATTTTTATGCAAGCGTTTACGGTAAAAATCTTTTGACAAAAAAGTCGAACCGATCACTGGGACCGGTTCGACTGTTGGTGCTTATGTGGTTTGGGCAGAGGACGTCAGATTGGTCCCATTCGTCGCGATGACTTGTTTGTACCAATCAAAACTCTTCTTCTTCGAGCGGGTGAGCGACCCGTTTCCTTCATTATCTTTGTCGACATAGATGAAGCCGTAGCGTTTCTTCATCTCGCCGGTGGAGGCGCTGACCAAGTCGATTGGCCCCCAGCTCGTGTAGCCGAGGATCTCGACGCCGTCCTTGATGGCCTCGTGCATCTGCTCGATATGTTTCGCCATATAGTCGATGCGGTAATCGTCTTCGACGTAGCCGTTCGAATCTGGCGTATCGACGGCCCCGAGTCCGTTCTCGACAACGAACAGTGGCTTTTGATAGCGGTCGTACAACTGGTTCGCTGTGATGCGGAAGCCGGTCGGGTCGATCGTCCAGCCCCATTCCGACTTCTCAAGGAACGGGTTCTCGAGCGAGCTGAAGATGTTCCCTTCGGTCGATTTGTTGATCTCGGGGTCGGTGCTCGTCGTCCGGCTCGCGTAATAGCTGAAGCCGATATAGTCGACCGTGTATTCTTTCAACAGCTCGAGGTCGCCGTCTTCCATCTGGAGCGTGATACCGTGCTCGTCGAGGTAGCGTTTGGCGTAGCCTGGGTATTCGCCGCGTGACTGCACGTCGATGAAGAAGAATGATTCACGGTCCTTGTCCATCGCGTCCAAGACGTCGTCCGGGTTGCACGAGTAGGCGTACGTCTGACCAGCCGCGAGCATGCAGCCGACCTGCATATCCGAATTGATGGCGTGTGCCGCCTTGACCGCTTTTGCGCTCGCGACGAGCTGATGGTGCGCCGCCTGGTATTTTACTTGTTGCTTGTCTTCACCGTCCGCGAACACGAGCCCAGCACCGATGAACGGTAGGTGCAACAGCATATTGATTTCGTTGAACGTCATCCAATACTTCACTTTGCCGTTATAGCGGGTGAAAACGGTCGTCGCGTACGTCTCGAAGAAGTCGACGACGCAGCGGTCGCGCCAACTGCCGTAATTTTTGATCAGGCTGACCGGCACGTCGAAGTGGGCGAGCGTGACGACCGGTTCGATGCCATGTTTTAATAGTTCATCGAATACATCGTCGTAAAACTTCAGTCCTGCTTCATTCGGTTCCGCGTCGTCGCCGTTCGGGAAGATCCGCGCCCACGAGATCGACAGGCGGAGCGCCTTGAAACCCATTTCAGCGAACAGGGCGATGTCTTCTTTATAGCGGTGATAGAAGTCGATCGCCTCGTGCGACGGGTAGAATTCACCTGGCACCGGCTCGAGCGACGGTAAGTCACCGAACATGACGTCGAACCGTTTTTTTCCGGTCGGCAACAAATCGACCGTCGTCAGCCCTTTCCCGCCCTCTAAATAAGCACCTTCTGCTTGGTTCGCGGCGATTGCGCCGCCCCATAAAAATCCGTTTGGAAAACTCATCAAATCCATCCTTTCTATGATCGGGAGGGATTGTCCCTCCCGTCGTTATTCGTTGATGACAAAGATTGGTTCGCCCGCGAGGACACGTGTCGCCTGGATCGGAGCAATCTTCTGCCGGTTTGTGACGATGACAGGTGTTGTGAGAGCACGACCTGAGCGTTTGATAGCCTCAATGTCGAACTCGATTAACAGCTGACCCTTCTCGACGAACTCGCCTTGCGTGACGTGTGCTTTGAAATGTTTGCCTTCCAATTGTACCGTATCCATGCCGATATGGATGAGCACCTCGGCACCAGTCTCGGTCGTGATGCCGATGGCGTGGTGGGTTGGGAACAGTGCCGACACCGTGCCCGAGACTGGTGCGACGAGCCGGCCTTCCGTCGGTTCGATGGCGATGCCTTGACCGAGTGAGCCCGACGAGAAGGCGGCGTCCGAGATGGACGAGAGTTTCACGACATTCCCAGCGAGTGGACTAAGGATCTGTTCTTGCCCGACTTTTGTCGCTGACACTTCTTCTGCGACGGGTGTGACTTCTGGTTGTGGCGTCGCGGCGACCGCTTGATTGACGCCACCGAACAAGTACGTCAAGACGAAACCGACGACGAAGGCGACGGCCGTCCCGATGAGTGAGCCGTAGAAGCCGGAAGTGATGCCTTCTGGCGAGATGTTCGACGGGTAGCCGAACACGCCGAGTCCGCCGATGATATACACTTGCGTGCCCATGACACCCATGATGGCACCACCGATACCACCACCGATACAGCTCATGATGAACGGTTTTTGAGCGGGAGCGTAACCCCGTAGATGGCTGGCTCGGTGACCCCGAAGATGCCTGAGATGAACGCCGGGATACTGAGCGTCTTGATTTTTTGATTTTTAATTTTGAGGAAGACGGCGAGTACGGCACCGATTTGCGCGAACGAGGCTGCGAAGACGAGTGCGAGTACCGGGTCAGCACCGAGTGACGTCAAGTTGTTAATGGCAACTGGGATGAGACCCCAGTGGAGGCCGAAGATGACGAACACTTGCCAGAAGCCGCCGAGGAAGAGGCCGGCGACGAGAGGACTCAAGTTGTAGACGGCGACCGTCGCGCTACCGAGCAACGTGCCGGCCCATGTCGCGATTGGCCCGATCAAGATGAACGTGAGTGGGACGATGACGAGAAGCGTCAAAAGTGGGACGATAAACATTTTGATGACGTCCGGGATGACAGTCTTCAAGAACTTCTCGAGCTTCGCTGCGAAGAACGCCGCGATGATGATCGGAATGACCGATGTCGAGTACGTCATCAAGATGACCGGGACACCGAGGAACGTGATGTGGATCGGTGATTCAAACATCGTGCCGGCGAAGACGGAGTAGAGCGGATCACCGGCCGTGAGCGTCGACAGCGTCGGATAGACGAGCGCCGCCCCGATAGCCATCCCGATAAACGGACTGCCGCCGAACTTCTTGATGGCCGTATAGCCGAGGAAGATCGGGAAGAAGTAGAATAGCGAGTCACCGATGGCGTTCAACAGCTGATACGTGCCGGATGTCGCGTCGAGCCAACCGAGAGCGACGAAGAGGGCGTTGAACCCTTTGATCATCCCGGTCGCGGCCAAGACGCCGAGGACAGGGGTGAAGATGCTAGAGATAATGTCGATGAAGCGGCTGAACAGTGACCCTTTCGGTCCTTCCTCTTCTTCAATAGGCGACTGGTTTTGGAAGCCGCCGACTTCGACGACTGCCTTATAGACGTCCGGGACGTGGTTGCCGATGACAACCTGGTACTGGCCGCCACTCTTCATGACAGTGACGACATCATCCATGCTTTTGAGCGCTTCGGTATTAGCTTTGCTTTCGTCTTTCAATTTAAAACGCAATCGGGTAATACAGTGGACAACGCTGTTGACGTTTTCTTTGCCGCCGACGTGCTTGATAATGTCGCGTGCGAGCTGTTCGTACTTCATGTCCATTCCCATCCTTTACGTTGAATTTGGTTTGTTCAAATAAAAAACCTGACCCGTGTCAGATGGGATACGTAACGAGACGTATACCGATCTGACGCGAGTCAGGTTATGCCCACTAAAGGTAACATTCCTGCGCAGGGAACCATTCAGTTGTTATTTGATACTTGAAATGTAGCACGTGTCAAAACGAAATGTCAACGCTTACATTTACAAATATTCAGATTTATTTATTTAGACAAAAAGTGAAAAGACCTAGATATTAAACGATGGAGTGGGTGAATAGTATCAGCTTTAACTAGCCCTTTAAACCTAAAGTATTGACCAAACATTGAAAAAATTCACTCTCTCAGTGAAACATTTTCATATGATGGACGTACTGTACGTAAAAACCATCATGACGAAAATGAAAGGAGTCTTCTATGAAATTTTATGCATTCATCCCATTCCTATTAGTCAGTACGGTGCTCCTGGCATCTTGTCAAGAAGAGCAAGTGCGTGAGACCGTGAAACCATCACTCGACATCCCGCAAGTGGAACAACAGGCAAAGCCGCCACTTGCGACTGTTCAAACGACAACCCATTCTATCGCATTGACCTTCAATGGATTGGCCGACGATCAGACGATGACAGCGCTGTTGGACGCATTGAAGCGTGCCAAGATCACAGCGACATTTTTCGTTCCAGGTATGCAAGCGGCAGAGAACCCTGAACTCATTGAAACAATCCTTGATTATGGTCATTCCGTTCAAAACAATACGCTCAATCTAGTGGCACCTGATGCATTGTCTTATGAAGAGGCTTATCGGGAAATCTATTTGGCCGATCAAGTGTTACGCGAACGGTTTGCCCTCGAGCCGAAGTATGTCCGTTCGAAATCTGGTGATAGCACGGAGCCGTTCGAGTTGGCTGCCGCACAATTGAAGCAACGTGTCGTGACGTCGACCATCAATCCGAAAGACAGAATGATGCAGTCTGCTGAGGAAATGCTCGCCTACATTGACCGGTTTGTCTCTCGTGGCGCGATTATTGAGTTAAACACCTATTTGAACCCAGAAATCATTCCGTTGATCGACTTGTTGGCAGAGCGAATAGATGAGCGAGGGTATGCTTTCACTTCGTTAGAAGAACTGGAGGATACAAGCTATGTCACCGGGAATCCAGTCGCTTCGAATGGTCTCGTGATTCAAACAAACGATGCGGACGTATCGCCAAATGTGATTCGTCAATTTAAGACGGATGAACGAGAAGTCTCCTTGACGTTTGATGATTGGGCCGGCGAGGAGCAGACGCTTCAACTTCTCGATCTCTTGGACCGCTATGATGTGAAGGCCACGTTCTTCTTGATTACAAAAGGTGTCGAGCAGAATCCTCAACTGGCTCGATTGATTTTAGAGAGGGGGCATGAAATCGCGAGTCACTCTTACAACCACCAAGTCGTGACGGAGATGACAGCGGATGAGCTACAACAGGACGTCGTGCGCTCTGACAAGATTCTAACGACGGCCCTTCAACAAAAACCGCTCAATTATTTTCGTCCCGCGCAAGGCATCATGAATGACGAACAAGCCCGCAACATCACGGCTACGGGCGTCGATTACATCATGCTCTACGACATCGCATCTTGGGATTGGAACATGGAGATCGAGCCGGAAGAAGTATACGACCGAATTATGACGGCAGTCGAACCCGGAAGCATCATCACCATGCATCTCCTTGACGAGTCGCATACGTTAGACGTGTTGCCGAACGTAATCGAAACATTACAACGAGATGGATACGCCATTCAACCGATTTCAACGATGTTAGAAAAGGAGGGAGCTGTCGACGACAGCGAACGAGATGAATGAACAACAAGAGACAATCCTTCAACCGCTTCAAGACAGACGGATATTATCCAATATCCCGGATCCGGAAGGGGTGCGCCGGGCAATTGACCGGCGTGGGTTTCTCGAAGAGGAAATCAACGAGAATCCGAATGAATTGTATAAGAAGAAATTAGAAGGTCAGCGCTATATCGTTGATTTTCCGGTTAAAGTTACATACAACAAACAAGCCGCGACACTGCGGTGTCATAACATCTCCACGACCGGGATTTTACTTGAACTGCCGGCAGGGGAACAGGAAACTGCGTTCGAGGCGGCGGTCCATCTGAAATTCACGATTCCGGACGGCGCGATGCCGGAAGGGTATGAAGCGAAAGTGAGTATGCCGGCAAAAAAAGTACGGACTTTCGTTGAACAGATTGATGGAGAAGAAGTCCGATTCATGGCGTTCATCTTTGAAAAACCGCTCGACCTGTATTTCAAACGACGCCGCTGGGGTCTATCCATTTTTATGGCGAGCGCCTTCCTCTTGTTCATCACGATGCTCGTGCTATTGATGCGAGCGGAGAGCGTCATTTATTTCCGTTTCAATAAATTCTTATATTTTTATAGTTTGTTGGCGGCCACGTTTTTGCTCAGTCGCTATGTCTTCGGCCTCCTGTATCGTAACGTCCCGATTAACCTGGATTATGAACCGGGCGTGTCGATTATCATTCCAGTATTCAACGAAGAGGAGTGGATTGAGCGGACCATCATCAGTTGCATCGATCAGGCGTACCCGATTGAAAAGTTGGAAGTGATTGTCGTCGATGACTGCTCGACCGACCGTACCGCCGAACGCGTCAGACATGGATTCGATAAGGTCAATGCCAACGGGAAACGGTTCAAGACGAAAACGAGGATGCGATTCCATGTGTTAAGTGAGAACGCAGGTAAGCGAGAAGCGCTCGTCGTCGGCGTGAACATGGCACGACATGATTTGGTTGTCTTTGTCGACTCAGATAGCTTCTTAGAGCCGACCGCAATTCGAAATCTCGTTCAACCGTTCCAAGACCCGGAAATGGGCGGCGTTGCCGGACGGACCGAAGTGGAGAATAAATTCACGAACGCCCTGACGAAACTGCAGACGGTTCGCTATTACGTCGCGTTTCGCATCATGAAGGCGGCCGAATCGTGGTTCGATTGTGTGACGTGTCTCTCGGGACCGCTCTCGTGTTATCGAAAAGATCTCGTCCTCAAAAATTCAGAGGACTGGTTGAACCAACGTTTCCTAGGGCACCCGGCCACGTTTGGAGACGACCGTAGCATGACGAATTTCATCTTGAAGACGCACCGGACGAGCTACCAAGATCTCGCCGTGTGTTCGACGATTGTCCCATCAAAGACGGGCGTATTTTTACGCCAACAGATGCGGTGGAAACGTTCATGGTTGCGTGAATCGCTTCGTGCCCTCGGATTTGTATGGCGCAAGGAGCCATTCATGGCCGCATTCTTCATCGTCGGATTGATCGTCCCGATTGCTGCACCAATCGTCGTGACGTACAACTTGATTTACGTACCGGCCCGCTATGGCATTTTCCCGACGACCTTTTTACTCGGATTGCTCTTGATGGCATTGATGATGAGCTTTGCGCATCTCTTTTTCCGAAAGAGCAAACTATGGTCGTTCGGAATCGTCTTCGTCCTCTTCTATGAATTCGTCCTGCTTTGGCAGATGCCGGTCGCCTGGGTCACGTTTTGGAAGTCGACGTGGGGGACGCGGGACACGCCGCAAGACGTGCTCGAACAGAATCGAAAGCAAGAGCGACGGACGAAACGCCGACCGTTTCCGTTCTTTGCGATGAAGGGAGACAATCGCGACGATGGGCAATAAATCATTCAATGTGGCACCCAAAAATCGACGAAAGCGGATCAGTACGGTGATTCAAGCCGTCATCCTACTGTTCCTCGTCATCACGCTCGTGCGCGTCGTTTGGATCACAGAGCGCTATGAGCCAGCTGATGGTAGTGGATATACGAATACAGACGGATTTGTCGCCCTGTCGTATTTCGGTGTGGCCCGAAACGAGTCTACGAAATATGTGGGGCGTGATACGTTGCGGCAACAGTTGACCCTGTTAAAAGAGCAAGGCTTTGAGACGATCTCGCAAGACCAAGTGACGGACTTTTTAGAAAAGGGCAAACCGCTTCCCGATAAAGCGCTATTCTTGTCGTTCGAAGACGGGAGGAACGACTCCAGTATTTTTGCACAGCCGATCCTCGAGGCTTTGAACTATCGCGCGACGATGTTCACATATGCGGACAAGATGGATACGTCCGACACGAAGTTCCTGAAACCACGCGACTTGTCGCCGATGATGAAAAGCGGTTATTGGGAGCTCGGGTCGAACGGCTATCAGCTGACGTATATCAATACGTTCAATGACAAGGGTGAACATTTAGGGGTCATCCCTGAAAATGATGTCCCGGATAAAACGGAGATTGAATACTATAACCATTATTTGATGGACTATTTACGAGACGAGTATTTGATCTCGACCGAGTCCAAACGGGAGATGGAAGAGCGGATCACAGACGACTATGCGCGCATGCAGTCAATCTATGAAGAGTCGTTCGGGTTCGTTCCGAAGAGTTATGCCATCATGCATGCGAATTCGCTCTATAACAACATGAACGATTACGTGGAAGCAATCAATGACCAAAACATTCGCGAGACGTTCGGGATTCATTTCAACCGGGATCGGAACGCGTTCAACGACCAGAATTCCGATGTGTATGATTTAACGAGAATTCAAGCGATTCCGTCGTTTTCGGTGAACCATTTGCTGATGAAGCTGAAACAAGACTCCCCGTTTCCAATCACGTTCTTCGAAGGGGACACCTCACTCGCCTCGCGCTTTAGCAAGACGAACGCTGTGTTAGAGGCAGAGAAAGACGAATTGATTGTCACCACGTACCCAGGGAAAGAAGGCTATGCGACATTGCAAGACGAAGTGCCAGCAGAAGCCACCGTGGCGATGCGGTTGACCGGAGCTGTCATGGGCGAACAGAGCATCGTGTTACAGGACGCCGACAGCGGGAAGAGCCACATCCTGGTCTTCGCGAAGAACACGTTGACGTTGTATGAAGAAGTGAACGGCGAGCGACGGGAAGTCGATCAAGTGGCGCTGGCCCCAATCAAGTGGGACGGGACCGATTTCGCGTTTAACAAAGCCACGCAATATACGTATGAAGACACGCAAGCAGGGTCACGGATCGTCGACGGGGAATACCCGCGCACGTTGCCGAACAATCGGCAAGTAGAGCTGCGTCTTGGCACCGATACATTGAACGTCTCGGTAGATGGAGAAGCCTTGATTAGTGTAAAGTCTGATCCGGCCGACACGTTTTATGTGAAACTCGGGGGGCGAGCGCTTCAATCCGAGACCGGTTATCAAAAAGATGAGGGCGCTATTTACGATTCGTCGTTCGAAGCGCTAAGGATTACGAAAGAGGATGAGTCAATCTACGACACGACGCCGACACGTACAGAACGCATGGCGAGCCAAGTGAAGACGCGTTGGGACCGGACCGTTGATTACTTTATCGAAACGTTTTAACAAAGGGAGTACGTGTGATGAAACGAATAATGTATCCGCTGTTGCTGCTGACGCTGCTCGGATTGTATGGCTGCGAGGAGGCGTCAGCGCCAACACAAGAGACCGAACCTGCGCATGACGTGTCATGGTGGCTCGTTGATTGGGCCAGCGAAGCGAGCGTGACCGATACGGTCGCGGCTACCTCGGGACTGAATCGATTGATGCTGTTCACGAGCTACGTCGATGCGTCGGGTCATCTCTTTCAGACCGATGAGGGCAAGGAACTGATTGAGACCGTCTTTGCCACCGCATCGATTGCCGATAAACCAATATTTTTGACTGTGGTCAATGATCGATTCGTCGATGACAAGATCATCCAGAAGGACCCAAGCGTGATCACTGACCTCCTTGACAACCCAGACCTTGAAGCGCAGTATTGGCAACAACTTTTCAACTTGTTGGAGCGTCATCCTTTTACAGGAGTCGAGATGGACTTCGAGAAGATTCCGCCGACACGTTTTGAGGACTATATAGCATTTTTAGAACGGACCAAAGAACGGTTGCGTGAAAAAGGGATGACGCTGCGCGTCATCTTCGAACCGGGCACCCCGTTTGAGGATGTTACGCTGCCCTCTGGGATCGAGTACGTCGTCATGGCGTATAACTTGCACGGGTTCCACACACCGGACGACCCAGGACCGAAGGCGACGTATTCGTTCTTTGACCAGTTATCCGAACGAATGACCTCAGGTACCGATTGGACGGTCGCGCTCGCGGCAGGCGGCTTTTTATTCAAAGACGGTCGTGTAACATCGCTGACCGAACTCGACGCCCTGGACATGCTACCCGAGGGGACGAAGATTGAGCGGGACCCAGCGAGTAGCGTACTCCGTGCGACTTACGTCGAGGACGGTGTGCCAGCATCGCTCTGGTGGGCCGATGGCGAGACGATGACACGGTGGATGGCGTATTGGGAAAAGCATCATGATTTCCACAATTTTTCGTTATGGCGTGCCGGAGAATGGTCCGACAGCTCATTAAAAACTATATCGACATGGTGATGAGAAAGAAGGCGCAACATGGAGTTAAAAGAAACAATTGGCATCATTGGGCTAGGCTACGTCGGGTTACCGCTAGCAATCGAATTTGCTAAGTATTTTGACGTCGTTGGCTATGACACGAACCACGAGAAAGTAGACGCATATCATCGGAAAATCGATGTCACTGAAGAAGTCGGTGCACGGGCGCTGGCAGAGACGTCGGCCACCTTGACGACGTCAAAGGAAGAGTTGGCAACGTGCACGACATACATCGTCACAGTTCCGACTCCTATCAATGCAGACAAAACACCGAACCTTGACCCGATTATTCAAGCTACCCGACAAATTGCCAGCATCTTGAAGCCCGGAAACTTGGTTATCTACGAATCGACCGTGTATCCGGGCACGACGGAAGAGATTTGCGTCCCGATTTTAGAGGCAGAGAGCGGGTTCGTGTATCGCAGTGATTTTCAAGTCGGATATTCTCCCGAACGAATCAATCCAGGTGACAACGTTCATAAGCTGACGACGATTCAAAAGATTGTATCTGGGTGTGATGAACAGACGTTGGAACGTATCGATGCCTTGTACCAAACGATTATTCAAGCAGGGACGTATCGTGCGCCCTCCATCAAAGTGGCCGAAGCGGCGAAAGTGATTGAAAATGCGCAACGGGACATCAATATCGCGTTCATGAATGAACTGGCGATGGTATTCGAGCGCATGGAGATCGACACGCAAGACGTATTGGCGGCTGCCAGGACGAAGTGGAACTTCTTGCCGTTCCAACCGGGTCTGGTCGGTGGGCATTGCATTGGGGTCGACCCGTACTACTTTATGTACAAAGCAGAACAACTTGGCTATCATTCACAAATCATTTCAGGTGGTCGGGCCGTCAATGATTCTATGGGAGAGTTTGTCACGCAGCGAGTAATCAAACAGTTGATTCGTCGTAAATCATTGTCGGGAGCGATTCGGGTTGGTATTTTAGGCGCCACCTTTAAAGAGAACTGCAGTGACGTACGGAATTCAAAAGTGTTTGATATCGTATCTTCTTTGACAGATTATGGGATTGAAGTGCTCGTCCACGATCCGGTGGCGAATGCGGAAGATGTGGAAACCTATTATCGACAAGCGCTCGTCTCTAAAGAGAAACTCAGTGGTTTGGACGCGCTCATCGTCGCTGTCGGTCACAAAGTGTTCCGACTTGACTATCCGTTGAGTGAATTACGTTCGATGTTAAAACCGGAGGCAAACACGGTCTATGACGTAAAAGCGATTTATTCGAAGGATGAGGGAACGGCAATTGGGCTAGAGTTATGGCGACTCTGATCGAAAGACGGAGACAAGGTTGAAACCATGACGGATTCGTTCACATATGTAAAGTCATGACAAAATAAGGAGATGTGACTATGAGACGTGAACAACATATCCGTCGCCTCGTCGACTACGCACGGCAAGGCAAAGCAAAAGCGATTATGATCGGAGCCGGTTCCATCTTCCTGACGAGCACGTTCCTGCGAACGGTCGACCTCTCACAACCGCTCCTCATCGGACTCGGGTTTCTCGGCGTCGTCCCGTTGCTCGTGCGTGAATGGAAACTCGGGACAATCCGGAGTACATTCAACGATGACGCGACGTATCAACGGCTCATCCGTTTCCCGTTTTGGCTGACGCTGTTTGGCCTCCTTGTCTTGTACGCGTTGCTTGGGTGGTTTGAAACCGGCTCACCGGGGACGTCGTTCTTTCTAGCGCTCGGTGTCCTGTTGCTTGGCATGTTCCTGCTCCAACGCACCTTCGACCGCATCATCTTAAAACTCGAACCCGACTACATCACCGACCGTGAACTGCATCGCGAACTGAACTGACCGACCGTCTCCTCGCGAGGCGGTCTTTTTTTAGGTCCAAGTTCCTAAAAAGACAAAGAACGAAACGGAACGGCAACATGACATGATGTTGCGAAAAAATGATAAATGATTCCCTCCGATTGTCAAGATGAACAGGGAAAGAACGTATTACGGTAGGTTCATGCCTTATTTCTGTCGTCCATCTTGTCTGTAGGGAGGGAAACATTTATGAATCAGCAAACGACGATCGTCGGTGATCTCGTCGAGGTACTTAAAAAAAGCAAATGGCTGCTCATCCCGTTCATCCTGCTTGGCGGGCTCGCTGCTTATTATGTGAGCACGACGTTCATCCAACCGACGTACGAGGCCTCGACGCAAGTGCTCTTAGTGACCAATCAAGAAGGCGATCGCGTCGACAGCTCGGAAGTGCTCTCGTCGCTCTCGCTCGTCAATACGTATCGGGTCATCATGAAGAGCCCGGCGATCTTGAACGAAGTGAAAGAACGCGTCCCGAACGCGCCAGACCCGATCAGTGACGCGCTCACGGTCGAGAGCGAGGAAGAGTCGCAAGTCATCAACGTCGTCATCACCCATACGGACGCGGCGGCGGCGGCGGAGACGGCGAACGTCATCAGCGAAGTGTTCGCGGACGAGATCCCAGACTTGATGAGCATCGACAACGTCCGCATCTTGTCGCCGGCTGAAGTGCCGCTCACCCCGATCTCACCGAACGTCCTCGTCAATACACTGATCGGTATGTTCGTCGGCTTGTTCGTCGGCGGGCTGATCGGTCTCTTGCGCCATGTGTTCGACAAACGGATTCAAAACGAACAAGAGGCGGAACGGCTCCTAGACCTTCCCGTCATTGGGTCGGTGCCGGTCATCGAACGGCGTGACATGAAATCGAAAAAAATAAAAACGAACACCCCTAAAGGGAAAGGAGAGGTCCCTCATGTTCCTGAGAAAAAAGAACGACAATCTTCCTGATTACGGGCAGCGTGATTTGATCACGCTCGCCAACCCGAAGTCGCCGATCTCGGAGCAGTATCGGACGATCCGGACGAACCTCGAGTTCACGTCGATCGGTCAGAAGCTACAGATGATCAACGTCACATCGGCCTCGACCGGGGAAGGGAAGTCGACGACCGCGGCGAACCTTGCCGTCGTCTATGCGCAGCTCGGAAAGCGTGTCCTCCTCATCGACTGCGACCTTCGTAAACCGACGGCGCAGTTCACGTTCAACCTCTCGTCCCAAGCCGGGCTATCGACGATTCTCGTCGGACGGATTTTGCTCGAGCGGGCCATTCAAAAGACGGGCGTCGAGCGGTTGTCGCTCCTCACCGCAGGACCGATTCCGCCGAATCCGACCGAGCTCATTGCTTCTAACCAGATGGTCGAACTGCTCGACGAGGTGCGCCGGCAATACGATATCGTCATTCTCGACGCACCGCCGATGATGCAAGTGGCGGACGCCCGTCTGCTCGCAAAAATCGCTGACGGCACGATTCTTGTCATCGGCTGCGAGAATTCGGAGCGCCAACTCGTCGTGAAAGCGAAAGAACAGCTCGAGCGGACCGGGACGCATATGCTCGGCCTCGTCTTGAACAAGCGGAAGAGCAGACGGCATAAGTATTACGCGTACGAGTGAGGTGGCGACGATGAAAATTCTCCATATTAACGCGATCAACGACGTGAAGAGCACTGGACGAATCTGTAAAGAACTCGCATCTGTCCATCACGACTGCGGACACGAGACACGTGTCGCCCATTCGACGGGACCGGTCACCGAGGCGAGTTACGTCATCGGCGATCCTGTAGACGTGAAGCTGCATGCGTTACACGCCCGCATCACCGGACGGCAAGGCTACGGCTCGAAGCTCGCGACGGAGAATTTGGTCCGTGACATCGAGCGCTACGCTCCGGACGTCGTCCATCTCCATAACTTGCATGCCAACTACGTTCATCTCAGGACGTTGTTCGAATACTTGGCCACACGCGACATCCCGACCGTGTTGACGCTCCATGACTGCTGGTTCTTCACCGGAAAATGCACGCATTACACGACGGTCGGATGCAACAAGTGGCAACACGGATGCGGTGACTGCCCGCAACTCAAAGACGATATCCCGAGCTGGCTGTTCGACCGGACGAGTGAGATGCTCGACGACAAACGTCGCTGGTTGACGGCGATCCCGCGTCTCGCCGTCGTCGGGGTCTCCGACTGGATCACGACCGAGGCGCGCTTTTCGTTCCTCCAACACGCTACCGTATTGCGGAGGATCCATAATTGGGTCGACCTCGACGTGTTTCGTCCGGTCGACGCGACCGAGCTCCGGGCACGGCTTCAGTTGGCCGATAAGATGGTGCTGCTCGGTGTCGCGAGCACGTGGAGTGAGGCGAAAGGGCTCGGTGCCTTCCTCGACCTCGCGGCGGCACGTCCGAACGACGCATTTCTCTTGATCGGCCGGCTTGGCGCCACCGAGCTCCCGGCCAACGTCATCCACGTCAACGAGATGAACGACGCCCGTGAGCTCGCCCGCTACTACGCGCTCGCCGACGTGTTCCTCAACTTGTCGGAACAGGAGTCGTTCGGCAACGTCACGGTCGAGGCGATGGCGTGCGGGACGCCGGTGCTCGTCTTGGACGCGACCGCGAGCCCGGAACTCGTCACCGATGACACGGGTGTCGTCGTCGCGACACGGGGACTCGCCGATTTGAATTACGGGATCGAGCGCATCTTTGCCCGTGGCAAACGGTCGTACAAAGACGCGTGCGTCACCCAGGCCCGGACGCACTTCGCGCTCCGTGACCGCGCCATCGACTACTTGGACGTCTATGCGACGCTCCGACACGAGAAAGTGAGGAATATCCTATGAAACCACTCGTCTCGATCGTCATCCCGGTGTATAACGGGAGCAACTATTTGGCTGAATGTATCAACAGCGCCCTGGCCCAGACGTATACGCACATCGAAGTCATCGTCGTCAATGACGGTTCGACCGACGGAGGAAAGACGGCGGATATCGCCACGAGTTACGGCGACCGGATCCGTTACATCGAGCAAGTGAACGGCGGCGTCTCGAGCGCGCTCAACCGTGGGATCGACGAGATGCGTGGCGACTACTTCTCTTGGCTCAGCCATGACGACTTGTACGCCCCGCGGAAGATCGAGGCGCAGCTCGAGACGATCGAGCGGGAAAGGCTCGACCCGTCGCGGACGATCCTCGTCACCGGCACCCGCTTCATCGACGAACACGGTGCCCTGATCCGGCGTTACCAGCGCAAGTTCACCGGGCTGTATCGAGCGGGTGAGATGTTCCGCCACTTGATGTTGACGTCGAGCCTGAACGGTTGTGCGCTCTTGATCCCGCGCGAGGCGTTCGCAACGCGTCGATTCTCGCTTGAAGACCGATTCATCCAAGATTGGATGTGTTGGGTCGAGCTCGCGCTTGACGGGTTTGACTACTACTTGACCGATGAGCCGCTCGTTCTGTCCCGGATTCACGGGGCCCAACAGACGAAAAAGATTGCCCACCGTGCCGAAATCGAATCGGACCGCTATCTCAGCCAGTTACTCCTTGATGTCGAGCGCCGTCCGGACGCGGGTACGCTCATCCCAATCATCTTGCGCCATACGTTCAAAGAAGACGCGGCGGCGGTGCGTGAAGCGTATCTCGCGACCAGGGACGTGCGCGACTATTTCAGTCCGTTCGAACATGGGCGTCTGCGGTTCAACGGACTGTTGATCTCGAACTTGCTGTCGCTCTATCGGGGCGTCACGAACCTCATCTATCGTTAGAAAAGAGGCGACCTCATGACCATCTATCTCGTCAACATCGCACTGCTCGTCCTCTGGGCGATGCTGCTCATGCGTTCTGACACGACTTACAGGCGTGGGTGGTTCGTGACGTTCGCGACCATCCAGTGGATCGTCTTGTCGGGATTTCGTCACATCTCGGTCGGGGACGACACGGCGCAATACGGAGCGCTTTTCCTTGCGACGAAACCGTTGCCGCTAGAAGCGCTGACGCGGGACTTCTTTACCATCGTCTTCACCGAGAGCGAGGACCCGGGCTATTATGTGTTCCAGCGGCTCACCCAGTTCGTCATCTCGGACTATCAACTGTATCTCGTCTTGATCGCTGTCCTCTTTATGGTACCGCTCGGTTACTTCATCTATAAATATTCGAGCGAGCCGCTCATCAGCTTTTTGTTGTTTTCGGTCCTGTTTTATGAATTTTTCGCCGTGACGGGGTTACGTCAGACCGTGGCGACGGCGCTCGTCGTCCTCGTCGGTTATCACTTCGTCCGGGCCCGCAAGCTCCTACTGTTTCTCGTCCTCGTGCTCGTCGCTATGACGATCCATAAGTCGGCGCTCGTGTTCTTGCCGTTTTATTTCTTGGCGAACCGGCAACTGACGAAAGCGTACATTCTCGGCATGCTTGGCTTCATCGTCACCTTGTTCGTGTTTCGGGGTCCGTTCTTTGAGATGTTGGTGACGTTGTCTGGCTACGACACGTATGACTACATGAATGGGGCAGGTGCAATCAACTTCAGCGTCATGCTCCTGTTCGTCCTGTTCGTCGCCTTATGGCGGCGCGACGAGATTTTGGCGAACAATCCGTCGGCGACGCATTACTTTAACGCGTTGTTCCTCGCGGCATGCTTCTTGCCGCTCACGTTCATCAACCCGTCGATGATGCGGCTCGTCCAATACTTCACGCTGTTCTTGATCCTGATGATCCCGGAGATCATCAAGACGTTCGAGCGGCGCGAACGATTGCTCGTCTATTACGCGGCGGTGACGCTTTTAGTCTTGTTGTTCCTGCAGGATGCACCGGTGTATACGTTCTTCTGGCAGTAAGGAAGAGAGGTGGAAACACATGTCGACACGCGTCGAGCCCGATGAGGCCGCGAGCACGCGCAAAATTAAATACGGGGCAGCGATGTCGTATACGCAAATCTTTTTCGGCATCTTGTCCGGATTGATCTATACGCCGTGGATGATCCAGGAGATCGGTCAGGCGAACTACGGGCTCTACATGCTAACGATCTCGCTTATCAGCATGTTCGCGATGGACTTCGGGCTCGACGCGGCCGTATCCCGGTTCATGAGCAAATACATGGCCGAAGGGGACGAGGATAAGGCGGCACGCTTTCTCGGCGTCGCCTATAAACTGTTCACCGTCATCGGCTTCGTCTTGTTCATCATCCTTGCGGTCGTCTATTTCTTCCTCGACTCGGTATACGCGGGGCTGACCGCGGCCGAGCTCGACAAGTTGAAAATCTTGTACGTCGTCGCCGGTCTGTTCATCGTCATGTCATTCCCGGCGAAACCGTTCACAGGCATCCTTGTCTCACATGAGTACTTCTTGTTCTCGAGCGCGCTTCACTTAGCGGAGAAGGTTTTAACCGTCGTCCTCATGGTGACGGCGCTCCTCCTCGGCTACGGGCTGTATGCACTCGTCCTCGTCACCGCGTTCGTCGGCACGCTCGTGCTCATCATCGAATACATCTTTATCCATCGGAAGACGACGGTCCGTGCGAACTTCCGGGAACGCGACAAAGGAATTTATAAAGACATATTCGGTTTCATGACATGGAGCACGGTCACGCTCGTCGCCCAACGCTTCATCCTCAACATCACGCCGAGCCTGCTCGGGATGCTCGCCGGCAGTGCCTCGATCGCCTTGTTCTCGGTCGGGATGGTCATCGAAGGGTACGTCTGGACGATCGCGTCGGCGCTCGGTTTCTTGTTCTTGCCGAAAGTGAGCCGGATGCTCACGCGTGACGACAGGGGAGGAATTGCCGTCTTGTTCGTCCGAATCGGCCGCATCCAGCTCTATATCGTCGGATTGATCATCCTGTCATTCTTCGTCCTCGGAAAAGAGTTCATGAGGCTCTGGGTCGGCGAGGCGTTTCACGATTCGTATTACGTCGCTCTCCTCCTCATCGCCCCGAGCCTCATCACATTGACACAAGATATCGGCAACACGACGCTCATCGCCGAGAACAAAGTGAAGTATCGGGCGTATGGCGCACTCATCGTCGCCTGTATCAGCATCACGTTATCTCCGCTCCTCATACCGATTTACGGGCCGATCGGGGCGGCTGTCGCCATCTGTATCGGCAATGTCGTCGGGCTCGTCTTCTACATGAACTTCGTCTACAGCCGCATCCTCAAACTCGACATCGCCCTGTTTTTCCGGTCCTGCCACGTGAGGATTCTTCCAGCGCTCGCGCTCTATACGGTCATCGGCTGGGGCATCCAACAGCTGTTCCCGGCGTCGAACCTGTTCACCTTCGCCTTGAAAGGGGGCGTGCTCGTCGTCCTCTATGGCATCATCATGTGGTTCCTCGCGTTTGATGACAGCGAGAAAGCACTCGTCCATCAAGTGTTCGCCCAAGTGAAGATCCGCATCCTATCCATTCACCATACTTCTTAGGAGGGAACGTTATGAATCGACTCAAAGTGATGACCATCGTCGGCACGCGCCCAGAAATCATCCGTCTCTCGGCCGTCATCGCCAAGCTCGAGGCGTCGGAGGCGATCGAACATGTCCTCGTCCACACCGGACAAAACTACGACTACGAGTTGAACGAGATCTTTTTCGAAGACTTCGGTCTGCGCACACCGGACTACATCCTCGACGCCTCCGCGGACGGGCCGATGGCGACGATCGGCAACATCTTGATCGCGGTCGATCCGGTGCTTAAAGCGGAACGACCGGACGCGGTGCTCATTCTCGGCGACACGAATAGCTGCCTCGCCGCCATCGCCGTCAAACGACATAAAATCCCGATCTTCCACATGGAGGCAGGGAACCGCTGTTTTGACGAACGGGTGCCGGAAGAGACGAACCGCCGCATCGTCGACCATATCGCGGATATCAATTTGACGTACAGCGACATCGCACGCGAGTATCTTCTGAAAGAAGGGCTCCCGTCCGACCGCGTCATCAAGACGGGCAGTCCGATGTTCGAGGTGCTCACGCGCCAGCGAGATAAAATCGAGCGCTCGGACGTGCTCGACCGACTTGGTCTGACGGCAGGCGGCTACTTCGTCGTCTCCGCGCACCGGGACGAGAATATAAGCGCGGATGAGAACTTCTTCGATCTCGTCGACACGTTGAACGCGATCGCCGAGACGTACGACCTCCCGCTCATCATCAGCACGCATCCACGCACCGCCAACCGGATTCGCGAGACCGGGGTGACGCTGCACCCGAATATTCGAACGCTCAAGCCGCTCGGGTTCAGCGACTACGTCCACTTGCAAAGCCATGCGAAAGCGGTACTCAGCGACAGCGGGACGATCAGCGAGGAGAGTTCGATCCTCGGGCTGAAGGGGTTGAATATCCGCCAAGCACACGAACGGCCCGAAGCGATGGAGGAAGGGGCGGCGATGATGGTCGGCTTGAAACGCGACCGCATCCTCCAGGCGCTCCGCGTGTTAGAGGAGACGGATACGCCGATGCGACTCGTTTCCGACTACGCGATGCCGAACGTGTCCGACAAGGTGCTCCGCATCGTGCTGTCGTACACGGATTATGTGATGCGTGAAGTGTGGAAACAGACTCCAGGGAGTCCGCTCAAGAAGGAGGTGTGAGGGATGCGCTATTTGAATCAAAAGCGGAAACTCGACATCGTCTTGAGTTCGCTCGCACTATTTTTGCTAGCACCGTTGCTCGTGTTGATCGCGATTTTGATCAAACTCGACTCGAAAGGACCGGTCCTGTTCAAACAGCAGCGCGTCGGTCAGGACGAGAAGTTATTTTGGATTTATAAGTTCCGGACGATGCGGGACGACACGCCGAAAGACGTGCCGACCCACATGTTCGCCGACCCGACGAAACACATCACGCCGATCGGTAGCGTCCTAAGGAAGACGAGCCTCGACGAACTCCCGCAACTCGTCAACATTTTAAAAGGCAACATGGCGCTTGTCGGTCCGCGGCCGGCGCTGTGGAATCAGACCGATTTGATCGAGGCGAGACGCGCAGAAGGCGTCTCCCCGGTCAAACCAGGCTTGACCGGGTGGGCGCAAGTGAAAGGACGCGATGAGCTCCCAATCGAGGTGAAGGCGAAGTTTGACGGGGATTACGTCCGGCACATGGGTCACCGTATCGACCTCGTCTGTATCTTGTTGACGGTCCGAAACGTCCTCCTGCGCAAAGGCATCATCGAAGGGCAGGTCGAACCGCCGACCATCCCGTTGAAAGAAAAAGAGATGACACATGTTGCGAAAAAATGATAGGGGTTTCCCTTCTATTACCAATTCATTTCAAATTTGGCGGGTAAAAGACTTCATACACAACCTCCTGACCTCTTAGACAATGCAGATTAGAAAGGAGACTCGATCATGTTTTCGAATAAGACTTTGCTCATCACCGGCGGGACCGGCTCGTTCGGCAACGCCGTCATGGAACGGTTCCTCCATACGGACATTAAAGAAATCCGAATCTTCTCACGCGACGAGAAAAAACAAGAAGACATCCGCAAGCGCTACAACGATGACAAACTAAAATTTTATATCGGTGACGTGCGCGATTCGAATAGCGTCAAGAACGCGATGTACGGCGTCGATTACGTGTTCCACGCCGCGGCGCTCAAACAAGTCCCGTCGTGCGAGTTTTTCCCGATCGAAGCCGTCAAGACGAACATCCTCGGCACCGAGAACGTCTTGAACGCTGCCGTCGACGCCGGTGTCGCGAAAGTGATCTGCCTGTCGACCGACAAGGCGGCCTATCCGATCAACGCGATGGGCATCTCGAAAGCGATGATGGAAAAAGTGTTCGTCGCCAAGGCGCGCGCCGTCGGTCCGGACAAGACGCTCATCTGCGGCACCCGTTACGGAAACGTCATGGCGTCCCGCGGCTCGGTCATCCCGCTCTTCGTCGAACAGATCAAAAACGGGGAACCGCTCACCGTGACCGACCCGCTCATGACCAGGTTCTTGATGAGTCTCAGTGACGCGGTCGAACTCGTCGTGTTCGCCTTCAATTATGCGCACGCGGGCGACATCATGGTCCAAAAGTCACCGGCTTCGACGATTGGTGACCTCGCCGAGGCGCTCAAACAATTGTTCCAAGTCGACAATCCGGTCAAAGTCATCGGCACCCGGCACGGCGAGAAGACGTTCGAGACGCTCATGACACGTGAAGAACACGTCCTCGCTGAAGATATGGGCGGTTTCTTCCGTGTCCCGGCCGATAACCGTGATCTCAACTACGATAAATACTTCAGTGAAGGCAGCAGGGAGCTGACGGTCCAAGGCGAGTACAACTCGAACAACACCGAACAGCTCGGCGTAGAAGACGTGAAACGGCTGTTGTTGACGCTGCCCTACATTCAAGCAGAACTCGCAGCTTGGCACGTGCTGAGCTCGACGAAGCGGATCGGGTGAGGTGAGTCTGATGAAACAACGGCTCGTCTTCATCACGAACATCGCCGCCCCGTATCAAGTCAAGTTCTGCTACGCGCTCCAAGAACATTTCGATACCGAGTTTTGGTTTTATGACCAATTGACTGCCCGGCGTCCCGACTGGTGGAAAGTCCCGCTCGGTGATCGCTGCCGAGTTCTATCCGGTTCACGATTTATTGGGCCACTTAATTACGTCTCCTTTGATGTGTTTAAACAACTCAATCGATTTGAGCCGGATATTATTTTGCTTGGAGGTTTCACACCGCTTCATTCGCTCATCTTGAAGATTGCGAAACGAAAAGGAAGTAAAGTCGTCGTCTTGAGCGAGCCGATTCGGGACGTGTCAAACGAGGATAACGCTTCGGACAAGTTGCTCGAACGAGTCAATGCGAAATGGAAGACACGAATCTTGCATCACATGTTTGCTGGAGCTGACCTCATCTTCGGAATGGGACAAGTCGCACGTGATCAGTTCGTTCGTGAGTTCGGATTTACTGATAAACAAGTCGTCAATGCACCATATCCAATCGATATTGAGGTTTATTTCGACCATCCGCTTCGTGTGAAACGGCGAGGTGACCCGATTCGGATTTTGTTCGGGAACCGGCTCATCGATCGCTACCAACCGCTCGTCGCCCTAGAAGCGTATCGAGCCTTGAAACGAGACTACCCGAACCTGTCGCTCGCATTGAATCGCGATGGACACTTATACGAGGCGTGTCGTGACTACATCAAGGAGCATGACCTCGAAGGTGTGACGTTCTTAGATGACATCGACGCGTGGGACAACATGCATCTCGTCTATCGCGAATCAGATATCCTCGTGCTGCCAGCTACTTATTCCAATGGCAACATCACCATCATTGAAGCGTGTGCCTCGGGTATGGGAACGATCGTCAGTCGACACGTTGACAACGTGTCGCGTCATTTAAAGGAAGGTGAGAACTGTTTCAAATGTGAGCCGACCGCGGAGTCGCTCGAGGCGTCACTCCGGAACTATCTAGAAGTACCGGAACTTCTCGAAATACATGGGGCCCTTTCAAAGCAAAACGTCGAGCATCGACGAAATTCTAGTACTGCTTTAACGTATCGGGATTTAATCGCACAAGCTAATCTCATCTGACGACAAAGGAGATTAACAACATGATGAAGCTCATGTTACTCGGAGGAGCCATGCACCAAACGCCAGTTATTTTGAAAGCGAAAGAGAAAGGGATTTTCACGATTTTATGCGATTACTTGCCGGACAACCCGGGGCGTCACGTCGCTGATCGCTATTATTGCGTCAGCACACTCGACCGGGATCGCGTGCTCGAATTGGCACAGGAAGAGAAAATCGATGGGATTCTCGCCTACGCGTCCGACCCGGCCGCTCGGACCGCGGCTTACGTCGGCGAAGCACTCGGACTCGTCACGAACCCGTTCCAGACGGTCGAGACGTTGACGAATAAAGCCAAATTCCGTGCCTTCTTGAAAGAGAACGGCTTCCCGACGCCTGAGGCATACGCTTTCACCGAATTCGAGACGGCCGTTTCAGCACTGTCGACGATGCGTGGGACGTACGTCGTCAAACCAACCGACTCGTCGGGCAGTAAAGGAATTAGCCGTATCACCTCGTCGGATACGCCCAGGAAGATTCGCGAGAAGCTAGCCGCAGCCTTCGAGATGTCACCGGGCGGAGAGATCGTCGTCGAGCAGTTCATCAAACGTGATGGCTATCAAGTCGCAGGAGACGGGTTTGTGATCGATGGAAAACTCGTTTTTCGGTGCTTTGGGAATGGTCACTTCAATGATAAAGGGATCAATCCATACGCACCGATTGCTGCGAGCTTTCCAAGCGTTCATTCGGAGGAAATCCAAAAACGTGTCCATGAAACACTTCAGCGTATGATCACAGCAGTCAAATTTCAGAATGGGGCACTCAATTTTGATATTCTCGTTTCTGATCGAAAAATATATTTGATTGATATCGGCCCCCGTAACGGCGGCAACTATATCCCGCAGATCATCGAACAGGCGACCGGCGTCGACATGGTGAGCGCGACGATCGACCTCGCGCTCGGACGCCCGGTCGAATTGGAAATGAAACGTGTCACGACGCCGTCGAGTTACTTCATTCTCGGCAGTCAGATCCCAGGCCGTTTTATCGGACTCACGTTCGCATCCCAAGGGTACACAATCGTCAAATCGAATTTGGCCTACGCGATCGGTGCGGATATCCCACGCTTCGAAGGGGCGAACAAATCGCTCGGCAGTCTCATCCTTCGGTTTGAAGACGTGCCGACGATGCTCCGCTTGCTCGATCATCCGGACAAATGGGTGACGCTTCACGTCACGCCGGCTATTCAACGGAAGGAGGGATTATCATGGACATCGTCGTCACCGGAGCAAACGGCTTTTTAGGAAAACACCTCACACACGCACTTGAACAACATGGACACAACGTCCTTAAAGTCACGCGGGAGACGCACTTCGCTGAACGCAGCCGGATGCTCCGAGCGGCCGACTTCGTCTTCCATCTCGCCGGCATCAACCGACCGGAAGACCCGCACGAATTCATCACCGGTAACGTCGATTTGACCGAGGTTATCGCGACGGAGCTATTGTCATACAACCCGGTCCCAATCGTGTTCGCCTCGTCGATCCAGGCGACGCAAGACAACGACTACGGCCGCAGCAAGCGTGACGCGGAAAACGTGCTCGTCGTCTACAGTGAACGCTCGGAAATGCGGGTCCACGTGTTCCGCTTGCCGAACGTGTTCGGGAAGTGGGGGCGTCCATTTTATAACAGCGCCGTCACGACGTTCTGTCATCAGATCTCGCGCGGCGAGACGGTCACGGTGAACGATCCGGACCGGTTGCTCACACTCGCCCACGTCGATGATGTCGTCGCCTCGTTTCTTGACACGTTGACGACGGACGTCTCGCTCTATCCGACCGTCCCGGCGCATGAAATCTGCCTGCTCGACGTCGTCCGGACGCTCGAGGCGTTCGAGGCGATGCGAGTGGCGCACAGCGTACCGGACTTGTCGGACGCGTTCACAAAACAGCTGTATAGTACGTACACAAGTTACTTACCGAGAGAGCGGATGGTGACTCCGCTCCTGATGCACCGTGACGCGCGCGGCTCGTTCACCGAGTTTTTGAAGACGCCGGACCGGGGGCAAGTGTCGGTCAACGTCGCCAAGCCCGGCGTCAAAAAAGGGGAACATTGGCACGACACGAAGCATGAGCAATTCCTCGTCGTCAGCGGGGAAGGGGTCATCCGGCTCCGCGAGGTCGACGGGACCGAAGTCATGACGTTCCATGTGAGCGGGGAAACGCTCGAAGTCGTCGAGATCCCGCCTGGATACGTCCACAACATCGAGAACGTCGGCACGACCGAACTCGTCACCCTCATGTGGGTGAACGAACCGTTCGACCCGGGCCAGCCCGACACGTACTCAGGCACCGTCGCCCGAACTGAAACTGAAGTGCTGTGAGGAGGAAACGCGATGATCATGGTCAGTATCAACTGCATCACGTATAACCATGAGGCGTATATCGGTCAGGCGATCGAAGGATTCCTCATGCAGGAGACAGACTTTGACTTCGAGATCCTGATTCATGAGGATGCGTCGACGGACCGGACGGCTGAAATCGTCCGGAGTTACGAACGTCTTCATCCCGACAAGATCCGGGTCATCTATCAGACGGAGAACCAGTACTCAAAAGGCGTGTTCATCAACTTGTTGAACGAAGAGCGGGCCCGCGGCAAATACGTCGCCCTCTGTGACGGTGACGACTACTGGACCGACCCGCACAAGCTGCAAAAACAAGTCGACTATATGGAAGCAAATCCCGACTGCACGCTTTGCTTCCACGACGCCTACGTCGAGACGGACGACACGTTGCATACAGATTGGCGCGTCATTCCATGGCTGCCTGAGAACCGGAAGTACGCATCGTCTGAAGCGCGGACGTATAACGCCGGTGAGCTGCAACTGCTCGGGTTCATCCCGACGATGTCGATGATGTATCCGAACGGGCTGATCGTGAACGGACCCGACTGGCTGAGCGATACGCCGGCGAGTGACGGATCGATGAAACTGTACGTCGCGAGTCATGGCTACGCCTACTATATGCCGGAAGTAATGAGCGTCTATCGGTTCGGCGTCAAAGGTTCGGCGACGACGCTTTGGAACGAAGGGAACCTTGAGCGGGATATCGCGCGTCACGAGGCGTTCATCCGCTTCATTGACACGTTCGATGCGTATTCGAAAGGACAGTACCGTCAAGAGATGGAGGTTTCACGGATCTCGTTCGAGGTCGGGTTACACCGGCTGAGACGAGACTATGCCGCTTTGAAATCACCACGGTACGACCGCTACCTTGACCGCTTCATCGGCAAAGAGCGGATTCGTCCTTATTTGATGGTGCGTCATCCGATTGTCACCGAACTGTTGATTCGGCTTCGGTCGCTACGGGCGACGTAAGGAGGGCGACGAATGTGAAACTGGCGATCATGCAACCTTATTATTTTCCATACCTCGGTTACTTCCAACTCATGGCCGCGGTCGACACGTTCGTCATCCTTGACGATGTCCAGTTCATTAAAGGGGGCTGGATCCATCGCAACACGATCCTGCTCGAGGGTAAAACGAAGCCGATTTTAATGCCGATCGAGCACATGTCCCAACTGCGTTTGATCAACGAGCATGACCGTGTGCTTGATGCGAAGCAGCGGCACTCCCAGTTACGTCTCATCCGTCACGCCTATCAGCGTGCTCCTTACTTTGACGACGTCATGCCGATGGTCGAGCGGATCATGAAAGACGAGGAGCGGAACGTCGCCGTTTACTTAGGGTGTCTCTTGAGTGAGGTGCGTGACTATATCGGACTCGACACATCAATCCTCTATTCGTCTGATCTCACGAACGACAAAGATGCGAAATGTGAGCACCTTGTTTTATCCATCTGTGAACATTTAAATGCGGACCATTACATCAACGCGATCGGGGGCACGTCCTTATACGATAAAGCGATGTTCGCCGAATCCGGGGTCAAGCTCGACTTCATTAAGATGGACCCGGTCACATACCGGCAATTCAATGAACCGTTCACACCGAACTTGTCGATCATCGATGTGCTCATGTTCAATTCGAAACCGAAAGTCCGCGAGTTGCTGAACGCCTACACGCTAGTTTGACTTAACAGAAGGAGAGGGACTAGATGAACTTACCGAAACGCGATTTGTCGCCGCCAATCCCCGTGACACGTCCGGCGATGCCTGAGTTCGAGGCGTACGTAGAGATGATCCGGCCGCTCTGGGACAGCCGTTGGCTCAGCAATCGCGGCGAACACGTCCGCGCACTCGAAGAAGAATTGACGGAATTGCTCGGTACAGAGCACGTCTCGCTCCTGACGAACGGACATTTGGCGCTCGAGACGGCAATCGACGTCCTCAGACTCTCGGGCGAGGTCATCACGACACCGTTCACGTTCGCTTCGACGACGCATGCGCTCGTCCGAAAAGGGCTGACGCCGATCTTTTGTGACATCAATCCGCTCGACTATACGCTAGACGTCTCGCAGCTAGAGTCGCTCATCACCGACAAGACGTCGGCCATCCTTCCGGTGCACGTGTACGGCAACGTCTGCCACATCGACGAGATCGACCGCATCGCCAAACGGCACGGGTTGAAAGTGCTGTACGACGCGGCCCATGCGTTCGGGGTCACGTATCAAGGACGGAGCATCGCCACATATGGAGACATGAGCATGTTCAGTTTCCATGCGACGAAAGTATTCCATACGATCGAGGGCGGTGCGCTCGCTTACAATCAAGCGAGTTACCAAGACGCCATCGAACAGGCCGTCAACTTTGGCATCACCGGACCCGAAGCAATCGAATCGGTCGGGGGCAACGCCAAGATGAACGAGTTCCAGGCGGCGATGGGGCGCTGTAACTTGCCGCGCTTCGAGCACGACGTCATGAAACGGCGTGCTATCGTCGAACGCTATGACGAACGGCTCAGGGGAATCCCGACGATTCGCTTGAACCGCCGAGGCACGGACACCGTCTCGAACTACGCCTACTATCCGGTGTTGTTCAAAGGCGACCGGCGCCGCCGCGACGAGATGATGTCTTGGCTCGCCGAGCACGGCATCTTCGCCCGGAAGTACTTTTATCCGCTCGTCACCGATTTTAGTTGTTACGCGTTCGACGCCCGCGTGCCGAACGCGAAGTACGTATCGGATCGGATTTTGACGCTGCCGCTCTACCCGGACATGACGCTCGAGATGGTCGACCGGATTTGTGACGTGATTATTGAAGGAGGGAACCGGACATGAAAGGAATCATTTTAGCAGGCGGTAATGGGACACGGCTCTATCCGATGACGAAAGCCGTCTCGAAACAGTTGCTCCCGATTTACGACAAGCCGCTCATCTACTATCCGATGTCGGTCTTGATGCTCGCTGGGATCCAAGACATTCTGCTCATCTCGACACCGAAAGACATCAATGGCTATGAGCGGTTGTTCGGGGATGGACATCAGCTCGGGTTGTCGATCACGTATAAAGTGCAAGACAAACCGGTCGGTCTCGCCGACGCCTTCATCCTCGGTGCGGACTTTATCGGTGACGACTCGGTCTGCCTCATCCTCGGAGATAACGTTTTTTATGGACAGGATTTGACGCAGTTCTTACGTGACGCGAAACAACGCGAGACGGGGGCGACCGTGTTCGGGTATCCGGTCAAGGACCCACGTGCGTTCGGTGTCGTCGAGTTCGACGATAATCGCCGCGTCATCTCGATCGAAGAGAAACCGGCGCAGCCGAAGTCGAATTATGCCGTACCTGGTCTCTACTTCTATGACAACCGTGTCGTCGAGTACGCGAGACAAGTACAACCGTCCCCGCGCGGCGAGCTCGAGATCACCTCGATCAACCAGATGTACCTAGAGGCCGGTGATTTGAACGTCGTCTTGTTCCGACGCGGGATGGCGTGGCTCGATACGGGGACGCCAGAAGGTATGATCAAGGCGTCGGTGTTCGTCCAGACAGTGCAAGAGCGGCAAGGTTACTATATCGCCTGTCTCGAGGAGATCGCCTGGCGCCGCGGGTTCATCACGTCAGACGAACTCCGCGATATCGGCCAAACGTTAAAGATGACGGATTACGGGCAGTACATCCTATCACTTCTTGAAGAGGAGCGTGTCGAAGATGAAGACTTTACTCGTAACTGGCGGAGCCGGGTTCATCGGATCAAACTTCATAAAGATGCTTCTGGAAAACGAGCAGTGGCGTATCGTCAACCTTGACGCGCTCACGTACGCCGGTAACCTCGAGACGCTACAAGACATCGACGACCCGCGTTACGTGTTCGTCAAAGGTGACATCCGGGACCGCGAGACGGTCGAAAGCGTGTTTGCGACGTATGACGTGACGCGCGTCATCCACTTCGCGGCCGAGTCGCACGTTGACCGGAGCATCGTCGAACCGGACGTGTTCTTGACGACGAACGTGCTCGGGACACAAGTGCTGTTAGACGCGGCGAAGCGGCACTGGAATTTACGTCCTGATGATAAACACTCACGTGACTATTCGGAAGGCGTCAAATTCGTCCACGTCTCGACCGACGAGGTGTACGGGACGCTCGGGCCAGACGGGCTCTTCACCGAGACGACCCCGCTCGCCCCGAACAGTCCATACTCGGCCTCGAAAGCGAGCTCCGACCTCATCGTCCGAGCCTATCACGAGACGTACGGCCTCCCGGTCAATATTACGCGTTGCAGCAACAATTACGGGCCATACCAATTCCCCGAGAAGCTGATCCCGCTCATGATCCAACGCGCCGAGCGCGGGGAGACGCTCCCGGTGTACGGTGACGGTCAACAGATCCGTGACTGGCTCCACGTCAAAGACCATTGCGTGGCGATTTGGACGGTCGCTGAGCGGGGACGCGACGGCGACGTGTATAACATCGGTGGCAACAATGAACAAGCGAACGTGACGATCGTCCGCTTAATTTTAGAACTGCTCGGTAAAGATGACTCCCAGATCACATTCGTCACCGACCGTCCCGGGCACGACCGCCGCTACGCGATCGACAACACGAAGATAACGACCGAGCTCGGATGGCGTCCGGCCTACACGTTCGACCAAGGCTTGCGGGAGACGGTCGACTGGTACGTCACGCATCCTGATTGGATCGACCACATCGTTTCCGGGGATTATGCACACTACTACGACAAGATGTACGCGAAAGGGTGACGGGGAATGGCTGAGACGACGAAGACGACGTACGAATGGACGAACCGGCGCTTGCTGTTCAGTCCGCAACGGGATACCGACATCGATTGGATGGATGCATTCGCGCAAGCGCCGTCCGTGCTCGAGCGCGATACGTATTTACGTATCTATTTCAGTTGCCGGCCGAAACCAATCGATGGTCGCTACGTCAGCTATAGCGCTTACGTCGACGTCGATAAACGAGACTTTTCGATTTTACGTGTGAGCGAACAGCCAGTGCTTGCACTCGGGGAGCGGGGCACGTTCGACGAGTTCGGCATCTATCCGTTCTCGACGATCGACGTCGGTGACGAGGTACACGCCTACTACGGGGGTTGGACACGTTGTACGTCGGTCCCGTTCAACGTCAATGTCGGTAAAGCAGTGAGTCAAAACGGTGGCAAGACGTTCGAACGGGTCGGGCCGGGACCGGTTTTGTCGTATACGCTCGATGAACCGTTCGTCTTGAGCGGGCCGAAAATCCGACGCTTTGGAGACGTGTGGTACTTGTTTTACATCGCGGGCCGAGAGTGGCTCATGCACGAGGGCAAACCGGAACCGGTGTACAAGATCCGTCTCGCCACGTCAGCCGACGGCGTGAACTGGGTGAAACAAGAGCGCGACTTGATCGAGAGCATCGTCCCGGACGAGGCACAGGCGAGCCCAGACGTGTTTTATGAGAACGGGTCGTACCATATGTTCTTCTGTTATCGCGACGCGACCGATTACCGGAAGAATCCCGAACGGACGTATCGACTCGGCTATGCGTCGTCTCAGGACTTGTTGAACTGGACGCGCGACGATGACGTCATGCGCTTCACCCGCTCAGAAGTCGGGTTTGACGACGAGATGGTCGCCTATCCACACACGTTCGTCGCCGGTGGGAAGCGTTATCTGCTCTATCTCGGCAACGAGGTCGGACGGGCCGGTTTCGGCATCGCCGAGCGGAAGGAGGAAACGACATGAAGTGGCGGAAACTCGGGCATATTTTCGATCCCAAGCCGCACGGCTTTTTCGGGGACTATTCAGCGTTCGCTCAATCACCGCAAGCACTCGTCTTCGACGACTTCGTCCGCATCTACTTCTCGACCCGGGAGCCGGATGCGGACGGGACGTTCAAGAGCCATATCCGTTACGTCGATATGACACCGTCGTTCGAAGTGATCGCCGTATCGCACGACCCGGTCATCCCGCTCGGAAAACTGGGCACGTTCGATGAGCACGGCATCTTCCCGTTCCACGTCACACAGACGGACGCGGGCCTGTACGGATATACGAGCGGCTGGAGCCGACGCGAGTCGGTGTCGGTCGAGACGGGGATCGGCCTGTCGATCAGTCATGACGACGGGCATACGTTCGAGCGGCTTGGTGATGGGCCGGTGCTATCGGCGAGTGTCGATGAGCCGTTCCTAGTCGGGGACCCGTTCGTCTTCACGAAAGACAAGCAGTATATGTACTACATTTACGGTACGACGTGGAAGACGGGCCCGGACGGCGTCGCCGAACGGACGTACAAGATCGCGCTCGCGACGTCCGAGGACGGGCGCACGTTCACTCGGCACGGCCGCATCGTCGATGATGTGATTCAAGACGAGAGCCAGGCGCTCCCGACCGTGTTCGAGGCGGGTGGCCGCTATCACATGGTGTTCTGTTTCCGTGACACGTTCGGCTTCCGGGACGACCCGACGCGCGGCTACCGGCTCGGTTACGCTTATTCCGACGACCTCATGCAGTGGACGCGCGACGACGCCTCGCTCGGTTTCGAGCGGAGCGACTCGGGGTGGGATTCAGCAATGGAATGTTACCCGCACGTGTTCGAGATGAACGGGCGGCAGTATTTGTTGTATAACGGCAACGCCTTCGGACGCGACGGCTTCGGTGTCGCCGTCTTGGAGGACGTATGATCACGCTCGGCCGCGGGTCGGTCGCCGACTACGAGGCCCACCTCGAGGCGTGTGATGCCTTGTTCCCGACGGCACTGTCGGAACGGATCGACTTGCACGAATATGCGCGCAAGCTGCATGACCGGGCGACATCGTTCGAACTGTGGGACGATGACCGGTTGCTCGGCCTCCTCGCGGCCTACTTCGATACGGACATCGCCTTTATCAGCCATATCTGTGTCTTGCCGGAGGCGCCGAAAGGGAGCGGGCATGACTTGTTGGTCAGACTATTCGATGAGGCGGCGCAGCATCATAAGCAGTTGATCCGGCTACACGTCGAGAAGACGAATGAGCACGCCATTTCATTTTATAGAAAGCATGGCTTCGTCGGGACGGGACAAGCGGGGAACGATGTGATTATGGAGCGCGAAGCGTGAAGGTTCTGAATAGAATCGAAGCGCTTCTTTTTGTTTGGCCCGGGGAGTGTCAACAGAACGTCACTCGAATTTTCATAGGAGGCGTGGTATAACAGATTTATGTGAATAAATGAACAAACGGAGGATGAGCATGAAACGTTTACTATTGATTGTACTCGGTGTGATGATGTTGGCAGCTTGCGGGACAAGCGAGGCGGATGAACGGGGAGAGCAGTTTACATATACGAGGTATGAGCTCCCGCTCGAAGATAAGGTCGCGCTCGGCGATGGTTCGCACGAGATCGTCTTCGTCTTTGACTACAGTTGCCCATGGTGCAAAAAATGGATGGAGAGCGTCTTGCCGGAGATCGAGTCGCGGTGGATCGAGACGGGAGAGGCGACGTTCAAAGGACAGCCGCTCGTCTTGTTGAATGAGCAGTCGCAACTGCTCGCTAGTGTCGATGCGAATGCGGAACAAGTGATGCCGGAACGGTACTATGCGTTGCAACGCCACATCGGGCTCGACGCCGAGACGGTCCCGGACTTTGGTACGGAGGCGTACGTCCAACGGCTCGCGGAAACGTTCGATGTGGACGCGGAAGCTCTGCTCGCGCCGCAAGTCGACGCGGGGATTCAAAACGCACGGCTCTATACGCGTGACCTCGGCGTCGAATACGTGCCGACCGTGTACGTGAACGGGATTAAGTTGCTCGATGCGTTCAGCTTAGAGGAGATGGAGCGGGTCATGTCTGGCGAGATTGAGGCGGGGGACCAAGTCGAGATGCCGAAAGAATGAACAAGCGACACCCTCATTTCTACTGGGTGTCGCTCTGTCCGCAGGCGATGCCGTCAAGATCGGTGTCGAACGACAGCAAATAGGCGTCGTGCTCGAGTGGGACGCCGTCTGGGTAGACCGCGTTCAAATCGGTGCAGGAGCCGTACACTTCGAAGAACGAGTCCGTCTCATCAGTCGCGGCAATCGCGTCGTCTTGAAGCTTGGTCAGTTCATTTGTAAGTTGTTCGGTCAAGGCGTTCGCTTCCCGCAACTTGTCTTCGAGCGCATAAATTTCAGTCCGTTGCGTCTGGATGACTTCTTCTAAATCGAATACTTTTTGAAACAAGTTGTCTTGCATCATGTCTTCGCGGGCGGCAAGACGTGCCTCGAGTTTCTCGGTCACGTCCCGCTCGATTTGAATCGCTTGCCAGGCGAGGGCGTCGGCATGTTGTTCCTCGAGGGCGAGCAGGGATTCGTCGTAGCTCGCCTCGACCTCAGCTAAGTCGGAGCTGACGTGCAGCTTGTCTTGTTCCAAGTTGTAGTAGTAGACGCTCGAGCCGACGAGCAGTAAATATAAGACGGTCGCGAAGACTTGTAGTTTGATCGGCTCGACCGGATGTTCGGCGAACCAGATGAACACGAGGCTGAGCGTGCTCGCCACGCACGCGGCCGTGATGAACGTCATGATTGTCATAGACACCCCTCTTTTCCTAGACTCTCTTTGACTATTCCTGTTTTGACTCGAAAATGAAGCGACAAAGCGAGCATACTTTCAGGAAATCGAAGCAACACTTGGATGCCGAAACGCGATTATACCCGTAGATGTTCACACTGTATACATAATCGGGAAGCAGGAATTTCGGGGCATTCGTGGAATAAGACAAAAAGAAAAAACGCTCGACTGTCGTCAAACGCTCTTCTTGTCTTCAAGCTGTTGATTTTTACGCCATTTCCAAATCACGAGACCGAGGACGAGGAAAATCGGAGCGACCACCCAGGGACGGGCTTCGAGAATCGCAACAATTTCAAAGATGGATAGCCATCCGCTGATCATGACGAGGATGAGCAACAAGGTTCGCAGCCCCCCCCGGACCGGAAACCAGTAATAGATGAATAACGTGATCAAAAAGAAAGCGAGCAAGCCCATGCGGTTATTCCTTTCTAGCATCATTTTGACCAATTATAGCAGACAACATTGCGAGAGTGTTAGAGGGTTCCCTTTAAGACGACTTTTCGCTACAGTTGAAGATAGATTATCTAAGGAGGAACTAGCGTGAAATTTGGAATCATCGGCTTAGGATATGTCGGATTAGCCACCCTGTGTGGTCTTGCAAAAGCGGGACATGAAGTCATCGGTGTCGAGAAAGACCAACCGAGACTGCGCCGCCTCATGAGCGGCCACGCACCGTTTCACGAGCCGGGTATGTCGGAGGTGCTCCAAGACTATGCAGACTCGATCACACTTACGGATAACACCGCCGACACAAATGATGTCGATTACTTGTTCTTAGCTGTCGGTACGCCGAGCAAGGAAGACGGCAGCTGCGACATGACGTTCGTCGATGCCGCTTTGTCTGAGATTAACACGAAACAAAAAATCGTCATCCGCAGCACTGTGCCACCGGGGACGACCGACTTACTTAGCATCATGTATCCATCCCACACGTTCGCAATCGTGCCGGAATTCTTACAAGAAGGGCGTGCGCTCGCCGACGTCCTTAAACCGCAACGCGTCGTCATCGGCAGCGGGAATCTTGAAATCAGCGAAGAACTCGCCGGTATTTATGGCCGTCTCGGTGTGCCGATTGTTTGCACGACACCGATCAACGCCGAATTGATCAAATACGCCTCGAACGCATTTTTAGCCACAAAGATCAGTTTCATGAACGACTTGTCACGCCTCGCGGATAAAGCAGGCGCCGACATCGCGACGATTGCCGACGGGATGGGGCTTGACCCGCGCATCGGACGTTCTTACTTAAACGCTGGTCTCGGTTACGGCGGCTCGTGTTTCCCGAAAGATATGAACGCGCTCTTGAACGTCGCGGCCGAGAACGAACTCGACTTGCCGGTCATCCGTGCGGCGATTCAAGCGAACGATGAACAGATTGCCTATGTCGCATCGAAGATCGAACACCGTCCGAACCTGCGTGTCGCTTTCCTCGGTCTCGCCTTTAAACCAGGGACGGACGATATGCGTGACGCACCGTCGATCACACTCGCCAATCACTTACGGTTACGTGAAGTCGAAGTCGTCGGCTACGATCCGCTCGCGAAGTGGGAGTACCGTCAAGCGTTGACACCAGAAGAAGCGCTTAAAGGAGCCGACGTGGCGATTCTTGTCACGGAGTGGGACGAACTCGTCAACTTGAAACCGGAAGCGTTCGCCGGGATGCGGACGAAACGGTTGATTGACGCACGGAACGCGTGGAAGTATGCGCGCGACCCAGAAGACGTCGAGTACGAAGGCGTCGGCCGCATGCAGGGCAAGACGAACACACCGTCATCGAAATGAGCAAAGACGAGACCTTTCAACAGGTCTCGTCTTTTTGGTTGCGGTCCATGACCTAGGTGCTGAGTGTGACGGCGGTTAGCGATTCGACTGTTCTTTTGTCGGGCCCATGACACCGGGAACGTGTTGTCCCGCTTGGCGTAAAAGTACCGTCATCTGACCACGGTGATGCGTCTGATGGTCGATCATCATGCGGAGGACGGCACCGCGCGGCGTCATCTTCCCGTGGACGTCGACTTCTTCTAGCAAATAGTCATCTGTAAAACCGTCAGCGGCGCTTGAGATTTCTCGCGCGTATCGTTCGTACTGGTCGGCGATCACGCTCGCTTGATCGGGCTGGGTCAGGCTCTTCAAAGCTGAGAGACGGAAACCGAGCAAGTTCGTGAAGTAGCCGAGCGCGGTCGTGACGTGCCAACCGATCCAACCGAGCGAGTTATGGTCGGGGACGATTTTTTGGCCGAGCGTGTCATCGGTCATGGCACGGAGCACGTCGAGCGTGCCGGTCGATGATTTTGTCCAATCCTGTTTGAAGTCGTTAGCGGTGCGGTACATAAACTAACCTCCTCCTGCGTATTCTACCGCTAGTATACGCATGCACCCCTTGATCGCGCACGTCTGATGATTCGGTGAAACATTTCGGTCGATTTTCCCGTAGAATGAAGGAGATAGGAGGGACTCGTCCATGTGGATTCTTGTATTTGCAGCACTACTCATGTTTGTCCTCGGTTTTGCCGTCCACAAGTTAGGGTGGCATTTTCTCATCTCGGGCTATAACACGATGAACGAAGCAGACAAGGCACGCGTCGACATCAAACCGGTCGCGCGGTTGATCGGTATCATGTGTTACGGCATCGGCTTCATCTTTCTCATCGTCGGCCTCATTGATTGGTTCGGGCTCGTCGTCCCAATCGAGCCGCTCTTTATCGTGCTCATCCTGTTCATCGTCGTCATCCTTTGGCGCGCCCAAAAGTATGACGGGAATATTTTTGACGACACGGGACGGCTTCGTCCGGGCGGGAAGAAGAAACTCATCCCGATCGTCCTCGTCTCTGTGCTCTTGCTCACGGTCGTGCCGGGAATCCTGATTTGGTTCTCTCAACCGACCGAAGTGACACTCACCGATACGGCACTCGTCATCGAAGGCAGTTACGGGCAAACCGTGCCGTATGACGAGATTGTTGATGTCATATTGACCAACGTCCCGGACGTCGAGCGTCGAACGAACGGGGCCGCTACAAGCTCACAACTGACAGGACACTTTCGAACGACTTATAAGGAAGACGTGCTTCTCTTCATCAACCGTGACGCCACAGCCGCCATCCGCATCGACTGGAGCGGAAAACCGATCTATCTAAATCTTGAAACGAACGAAGCGACGGAACAGTTATATGAGGAGGTGATCACTCGATGAGTCCATGGTACGCGCGCAACATGCCGTTCTTTTTCCTGACGTTCTTTTTTCCACCGCTCGCGCTGCTCTTGCTCGTCTGGCAGTGGGACAAATTCACGACGGACCGGGGCATCAAACTGTTTTTCGCGGTCGGGATGACGGTGTTCATCGTGTTCGGTCTACTGCCGCGCGGCACGCTTCCGGTCATTCTGCCGATCATTTTCGGTTTGATCGCCTTGAAACTCGTGCTGAACGTGATCAGACGAAAAAAAGGCTGACGCGCTAGACGTCAGCCGGTCGGGACGCTCAGTCAGGGCGTCCTTTTTTTTCGTTCACCCAAGCCTCGAACTCGTTAGGTTTGAGCGCCGGGGCGTAGTAGTAGCCTTGTCCGAGCTCGACCCCTTCGGCGATCATCCGTTCGAGGTCTTCCTTCGTCTCGATGCCTTCGGCGAGGGATGTGAGCGCCTGCTCGCTCGCGAAGCGTGAGACGGCACGGAGGAATGATGTGCTGTCTTTCGCTTTCCCGCTGACGTACATCCGGTCAATCTTCACTTCTTGGATCGGTAAATGCCAAATCGCTTCGAACGAGGCGTAGCCGGTGCCGAAGTCATCGATCGACAAGCAGTAGCCGAGGTCGGCGATGTCCTCGAGCCGATCGAGCTCGTTCGCATGTGACATGATGTCGGCCGACTCGGTCAATTCGATTTTCAAGCGGTCCGGCAGCCACGGATACGTCTCGATCAAATCACGCAGCTTCGTGACGATCGACGGGTCGACCGAGTGGGCAGACAAGTTGTACGACAACGAGACGCCGGAGAATGACGTATCGCGCCAAGCGACGAGCTGGTTGATGACTTGGTCGAGGATCGAGTGAGATAACCATAAAATTTGATCTGACCGTTCGGCGATCCGGATGAACTCGTTCGGCGGGACGTGACCGATATCCGGATGCTGCCAACGAGCGAGCGCTTCGGCCCCGACGACGCGTCCAGTTGTCAATTCGACTTGTGGCTGGTAGGCGACGGTGATGTGTGCTTGCTCGATTGCCTCGGGGAGCGCCTGTTCGATCAATGCGGCCCACTGTAGCTGGGCGAGGATGCTCGCGTCATACCAGACGAACGGCGTCCGCGTCTCTTTGGCGTGTTGGAGTGCTCGTGTCGCCTCGAACAGACAATCCGTATAGTTCGGCGTCGTGTGTGCCACCCCGATTTGAACGTGGACGGTCTGCCGTTTTTGATTGATCAACAGTTCAGTCGGGAACAGCTCCATCAGCTCATGTTCGTCGAGCGTGTTAAACCCTTTGACGTACAGCATGAGCGTGTCGTCACGATAGCGGCCGAACAAATGATGCGCATACTTCTCGAGTCGGTCCTCGACGTGACGGGCGAACTCGGTCATGAGCAGGTCAGCATAAATCGTATCGTACCAATCGACGAGATGATGGAAATCGTTCAACTTGATCAAGAGGAACGTTCCGTCGATGTCTTGTTTTTCCCACGCTCGGATAAAACCGTATTCGTTATACAGTTCGGTCGCGAGGTCGAATCGGACGAGACGATCGACTTTCCGTTCACGCTCGACGCGTTCGGTCTCATCTTCGAGGATCAAGTAGTACGTGAGCGTTCCCCCGCGCTTGAGCGGAATGATTTTCGCATTCAAGAAACGGGCATGTTCTCCTTTTAAATGCAAAATGAATTGGGCGCTCGTCCCATGCTCGGTCACACCTTCAAGTGCTTCCTGGAACAGGCGACGACCTGTGTTGGTGAATAGCTGGTTGATCTCGTACAAGTTCCGTTCGCCGAAGAACTGATCGAACACATCGTTCCGTTCGATAAAGTTATAAGCATCATCGATCAACGCGATGGCGAGACCGGTCTCTGAGAACAGGGATGACCAACGCTCGTGATAGCGAAGCAGGTCGTTCGATTGCGTCTCGAGCGTGTTGACGGTCGAATGGACGCTCACCGCGATTTCGCGGAGCTCGTCCTCGATGCCACGGAAGTCATGACTGGCCGGGAATGACGCCTCGACCGGTTCGGTGCTTGGGTCGATGGCGAGTGCACGAGCCTTCAAATGACTTAAATCATGGGCATACATTTTACGTGTATAGCAAAGCGCGGCTAAGAGTCCGGTCGAAAGCACGAGCGTCGCGAGCAGGACGAGGACGGCGAGCGTCCCATATCGGTTTCGTTCCTCTAGGAGCAATGACTCGGTCGACGAGCGGATGGTCTGGAGCACTTCATGCGAGTCTTCGTAAAACTTGGTCCCGTTGACGTAACGCGCCTCGAGCGTCGATCCCGCCGAAGTCAGTCGTCCCAACGCTAGGGCGCTCTCCGTTAAATCAGCGGTCGACTTCGTTTGGAGAGCAGGATTCGTCGCGATAATCTCTTCAAGTAAACGCGCTTCAGTGGCGATGGAGGCGAGTTCGACTTCTAATTTTTCTCGGTCCGGCGTCTCCGCCAGCAAGTTAGTCACGTTTTGGATGAATGTCATCTGCATCCGCATGACGGCATCGGTCAACTCGTAGGTCGTGTTCGCTTGGGCGGTCCGCTCTAAGCCTTGGTAGAGCCAGCGCCGGTCAATCGATTCGATGACGTCAAACGGGACGTTGTCGAATTCGCTCAACTCGCCGTCGAGCGTCTCTTCTAGTCGTTCAGAAAAAGCGAGGAGGGCATCTCGTTCGCGTTCGTGGACCCCGGTCTCGAAATCATCGAGCAGCTGGGTGTTATACTGGAGCGCGCGTTCGCGATAAGGCGAGGACAACAACGCCGTCGGCTGGCCCGAGTTCAGTTCGTACAGTTTCGCGGCCTGGTGGAGGACAAGGTAAGACTCGACGCCGGCAAGGTCGGATGCATGGTTCAAGTTCGTCACGGACTGATCGACGCTGACATGCTTCTCTTTCCAGTAATAGCTTAATCCGAGACCGAATAACAACACACCGACGAGGCAGGCGACAGCAAGTACCATCGTATAGATCCGGTACGGAATTTTGGCGAATCGGTTGCTTCCCATCGTACACTCCCTTTCTACCTTTCCTATCTTATATCGCATTTCGAGTCTTTCAAGTGAAATCCTGCTAACTGAAAAAAAACCCGACAAAGGTCGGGTTTTTAAATGCGTCAAAGGTCACGGTCGCTTGTAGCCGATGAGGCGTGATTTCCAATATGGCTCTTTGCTGATTTGGTTGTAGCCGAGACCAAACGTCCCGGCGTGGATGAACGTATCGGCGTCGATCATGATGCCCATATGGGACGGACCGGCCGTATACGTGTTCTCAAAGAAGACGAGGTCGCCGGCCTGGGGCACGAACGATTTGTCGAGCTGCGGACCGAAGTAAGAACCGGCCCAATAGTTGGCGACGTTCGTCCGCGGGATCGAGACACCTGCTTGGTTGAACGCGTAATAGATGATGCCTGAGCAGTCAAAGCCACCGTTGACCGGACTAGACGACGCCCAGATGTACGGCGTCCCGACGTATTTCTTAGCGACGGCGATTGTCGCGAGCCGGGTTGCTTGGGCGGTTTGTCCGTTGACTTGGGTGACGAACGCTTTGGCGACGAATCCTTGCGTCCCGTTCTCGTTGACACGGTAGTGTGTCGCCGTCTCGCCGACGACGTTCAACAGTCCGCCGCGGAGCGTCGACCCGACGACCTGACTTGAATCGTTTGCTTGGGCGCGGATCGCGGCCGGACTTGCCGTATAGAACGTATGTGAGTCGAACGACCCGCTGACCCATGTTGGTGCCGTCGTTGAGCCTTTCGGTACTTCTTTGACGAACGACGCTGCGACGAAGCCGGTCGTGTTGCCGATATAAATCTGGTGCCAGCCGTTTGCCGTCTGGACGACGCGGAGCGTCTGTCCGGCTTTGACGTTACCGACGATGGCGGAACTCGTCGACGCAGAAGCACGGACGTTCAAGGACGGGGTGTTGACGACGTAATCGACCGAAGTGTTCCCAGCCCCGGCGTCGCCTAAGTTCGGGGCGACCGGTGCACTCGGTGCGGTCGTCGTCTGTTTCAAGTAGCCGGCACTGACGTAACCGCTCTTTCCGTTATACGTGACGTAGTACCAAGTGCCGCTCTGTTTCGTCGCTTGCACGGTCGCGCCGTTCGGGATCGTCGTGACGAGCGCGAAACCGATGCCTGCTCCTTTTCGCACGTTCAAGTTCGCCGTCGTGACGAACGCTTGATTGACGCTCTCTTCTTTCGGCGCTGCCGGTGTCGCCGGCTGACTCGGTGAAGGCGTTGCGGCGGCTTTCTTTAAGTATGTAGTGGCGACGAAGCCTGTCGTCGAACCGTATTTGATGTGCGACCACGAACCTTCGACTTTTAGGATCGTGACCGTTTTTCCTTTCGGGATCGTGACGAGTACGTTCGCCTTTGTCGATTTCGAAGCCCGGAGGTTCAAGTTGACGGTCGTCTGTGACGTCGATTGGGCGGCCGGGCTGACGGTGCTCGTTGATGCCGTCGGCTTAGTCGTTGCTGCCTTGACTGTACCGAGATAATCGTTATGTACCCAGCCAATCTTCCCGTTGAAGGTGACTTGCGACCACGCACCGTTCGTCCGGAGTGGCGTGAGCACTTGACCTTTCGGAATCGTCAAGAGGACGTCGTGCCATGTGCCGGCGGCTTTTCGAAGGTTGAGAGAAGCGGTCGTCACTCGATTTTTGCTTACCGCCGTGCTCGCTTTCGTAAGCCCGGTCGGTGATCCGGCCAAATGAAGTGTTTGTCCGATGGCGATTCGGTCGGTCGTCAAGTTGTTCATCGACTTGAGTGTCGCGAGCGGGATGTGATGCTGTTGGCTGATTGACCAAAGTGTGTCGCCGGTACGGACGATATGGGTGCTAGCGGCGGATACTTCATCGGCCTGGGCGATGACGCTTACAGCGGCGAATGCGGCGAATGAATATATGAGGCCGGACTTGTGATCCATGGAGTCACTTCCTTTAAGGGTAATGGAGTCATTCATGACGGGTAACGATACACGTTTATTGTACGGTGCCGAGAAACCGGGAAGCAATGGTGGAAAGGACTCATTCGAACGAGATTCCTTGAAAAGCAGGTCAATATTTTTTGGTAGGTCTATCAGATAGATGACTCCTAAAAAGAGGGAAATTAAAAATTGACTTTCTGTTGAATTTTGGAAGGTCTCGTATTTGTGCTTCATGCTATCATTAAGGCAAAACTGTTTGAACGAAGGTAGGGGACTATGATCGAGGGGAACTTTTCAACACAAACATACCGTAAACATCAAGAGAAACTGTTCGAACTCGTACGGATGCCGGACGTGTCTGACGCGACAGTCGAGCAGGCGATCAGCTACATGTGCGAAGTCGTCGCGGATATGCTCGAAGTCGACACCGTATCAATCTGGCACTTCGATGAGGCGCAACACTCGATCAGTTGTCAAGTCGCATATTCAAAAGATAAAGGCATCAGCAAGCCGGCATTAACGGTCTATCGTCAGGATGCACCGGTCTATTTTGATGCGCTCTGCACGAATCGTGTCCTCCTGTTTGAGAACGTCCGGACGCACGAATGGGTGAAAAATTTATATCAACAATACTTCGTCGAAGGACAGCGGGTTTACTCGATGCTTGACGCGCCGATCATTGCGGACGGACAAGCCCGCGGTGTCATCTGCTGCGAGACGTACGAGCTTCGGAAGTGGACGTATGTCGAAGAGCTGATCGTGAGTACGCTCGCCGATTTTGTCGCTATTTTATATAGCCGGCTCGAACGTCAGTCGGTCGAACAACACATCGCCCGGCTCGCCTATACGGATGAATTGACAGGACTGATGAATAAGAACGCGTTCATCGAACGAGTCGACCGGATGCGGGACGAAATCGATCATCACCTCGGGTCACTCATTTACGTGAGAATCGACGAGTTCCGCTCTGTCGAGGACGCGCTCGGCAGCGAGAAGGCCAATCAATTAATCCAGGAAATCGCAAATCGGCTCCGTCTCGTCGTCGATCCGGCGATGTTCGCCCGGAGTTCTCAATCCGGCTTCGTCGTATGGACACCGTACGGCGACCGGATCAAAGCGTACGGGATTGCCGACATGCTTTGTGAGACGGTGACGAACGAGCCGTTTACCGTCGATGAACTGGATGTCGTCCTGACGATGAGTGCCTTTATCTCGATTGAGGATAAGGCGCGCTCGACGCTCGAGATGATTCACACGACACGGATCGCCGCTAGTCATCATCATGTCCAACGCGGTGGCATCATCTTCTATGAAGAGAAGATGAGCGAGAAGGCGACAGCCCGATTGACGCTCGAGATGAATTTGCGCAAAGGGCTCGCATTGAACGAGTTTGCGCTCTACTATCAGCCGAAAATTGACGGATCGACCGGACGGCTCAACGGTTTTGAAGGGCTCATGCGTTGGATCCATCCGGAAAAAGGGCTGATCCCGCCGCTCGACTTTATCCCGCTCGCCGAGTCGACCGGTGTCATCATCGCCCTCGAGGAGTGGGCGCTCGAGGAGGCATGCCGCCAATTGAACGCCTGGCACGCCTCTGGCCGGACATATCACTTGGCGCTCAATTTGTCGGCCCGTCACTTCCTATCAGAAGGCGTTGTCGAGAAGTTCGCCCGTGTCGTTGAAAGAATGGGTGTCTGCCCGAACTATTTGACGTTTGAGATCACGGAGAGCGTCGGGATGGAGAATCAACAGCACGTCATCGAACGGTTCATCGCCTTCCGCAAGCAAGGCTTTTCGATTTCGATCGATGACTTCGGGACAGGTTTCTCGGCGTTCGTCTATTTAAAGCATTATCCGATCCATGAGATCAAAATCGACCGTCAGTTCATCCAAGCGACGGAGAACGACCCGACCGGAAACGTCATCGTCCAATCGATCATCGAGCTCGCCCGCGGCCTCGGTTTAAAGACCGTCTGCGAAGGCATCGAGACGACCGAGCAGCACGACACGCTCCGTTTGCTCGGTTGTGATGAGATGCAAGGGTATTACTTCTCGCGTCCGCTCGCGATTGATGAGCTTGAGGTATGGATTGAAGCTTATAACAATGAAAACAAGGATTCGCTCCGTTGAGCGAATCCTTGTTTTCATTACGGCAGATCAATCTGAATCGTCGTCCCGACACCGAGATCACTCGTCACGGTGACCGTGCCCCCGTGTGCCTTGATGATGTCCCGGGAAATCGCCATCCCGAGCCCACTGCCGAGCGCGTCGGTCGTATTCGTCCCTCGGTAATAACGTTCGAAAATATATGGCAGATCGGCTTCATCAATGCCATTCCCGTCGTCTTGCACGATAATCGTCCCGCCTAGGACCGTGACACATACTGTAACTGACTCGTCGTTATGGAGGAGGGCGTTATAGATGAAGTTGAGCAAAGCCCGCTTCATGAAATGACGGTCGACGTCACGTGACGCGGCGTCTGTGCTTGAGAACGTGATGTCGCGCGTCGCAAATCGTGGATCGTTCAAGACGTCGATGACGAGCTCGCGGACGAACGGCTCGAGCCCGGTCGTCTCGCGTTTGAGCGGGAAATCACCGTGCTGCAGCCGCATCGTCAAGTTGAAGTCATCGAGTAGTTCTTTCATATAGAGCGCTTGCCGTTCGATGACTTCAGCGTACTGGCGCCGTTCCGTCTCGTCGATTCCTGTATCCTCGAGCAGTTCGGCGTAGCCTTGGATCGAGGCGAGCGGTGTCTTCAAGTCATGGGACACGTTGCTCATCCACTCTTTACGGCGGCGCTCGAGTTGTTCCCGTTCTGACTCATATGTCGTCAGGGTCTGTGACACATCGTTCAAGTTTGCGAACACGGGTCGGTACATGCCGGGCCGTTTCGGTTCGACGGTCGAGAAGTCGCGTGCTTTCAGCTGAGCGATCCGCTCGGTCAAACGATAGACAGGGCGTGTCAAAATCGAACTGAAGGCGAGCCCGATCAGTGCGGCGACGGCGAGATCGACAACGAGTAAGATGACTGTCGCTCGCGACACGTAAGCGAAGATTGCCTCGGGATCGAGCATGAACAGGGCACGGTCCTCTTTGGCGTCTGGTACGCCGATCAAGTAGCTATACGTTTCAAATTCACCGACGAAGTAGAGGACGAGGTCGTCGTCTTTATACTTATAAATCTGAATCAGTTCGATCGGGGAGTAGGCATCGGGTGCGTCAACGGGCGCAGCGACGTCGCTCACCACGTCACCTGAAGCATCGAGGATTTGGATGAACGCCCCGAACTCCTCAAGGGCGGTTATTCCGTCTTCGTTGACGACCGGCGCGCCGTCCTCGAGTGACATGTATTGGTTGAACGTGCGGGTGAACGTCTCTCCGGAGTTGCTCTCGACGTCATCAATCCCGGTCCGGTCGTTGACGAGCAACGTGACGAGAATGACGACGTTCAAGATGACGACGATGGCAACGATGGCGAGAATCGACACTAAGTAACGTCCGGTCAATTTCCATTTCAATTCAAACGCCCCCTATGCCTCAAACTTATAGCCGAGCCCTTTGACCGTCTTAATATAGATCGGTTGTGACGGGTTCGGTTCGATTTTTTCGCGGAGCCGGCGCATGTGCACCATGACCGTATTGTCAGAGCCGTAAAAGTCCTCGCCCCAGACGCGGGTGAACAATGTTTCTTTACTGAGAATCCGGTTCGGATTACGCATGAAGCAGGCGAGCAGGCCGACTTCTTTCGCCGTCAGTTCGAGCCGGACACCGTCTTTGTACGCTTCTGTCTCGTCTACATTCAACCGGAACGGCCCGACGATTGTATCGACGGGTGCTGGTGCGTCGTACATCGAGACACGGCGAAGCTGCGCCTTGATGCGGAAGGCGACTTCTTTCGGACTGAACGGCTTCGTGATGTAATCGTCGCCGCCGATGGCGAGGCCGAGGATCTTGTCGATTTCGTCTGACTTCGCGGATAAGAACAAAATTGGAATGTTCGACGTGTCGCGGATTTGGCGGCACAGGTCATAGCCTTCACCGTCCGGCAACATGACGTCGAGGATGGCGATGTGCGGGGCGAACGTTTGGAACGTCTCCAAGCCGCTTTTGACGGTGTGGGCGGTCGCGATTTGTGTGAATCCTTCTCGCTCAAGCGCTTTTTGAATGAGTATACATAAGTCTTTTTCGTCGTCGACGATTAAAATACGTGGTTGGTCCAATGAAATCACCTCTCTTTGTAGCATATCATTTAAGGATTTCGTAAGGTACGCGTGATTTTCAGTTAAGGTGGCGCGTGTATCGTAGTGTTTAGAAAGAGGTGCTATTCATGGAATCATTATTACAAGTCAACGCAATCGAAAAAACATATGGGAAAGGCAACACAACGTTCAAGGCGCTCAACGATGTATCATTCACGATCGAACACGGCGAATTTGTCGGCATCATGGGACCATCTGGCGCCGGAAAGTCGACACTGTTGAACGTGCTCGCGACGATTGATACACCGACCGCGGGGGATATCCTCGTCGAAGGGAAAAACATCGCCAAGCTCGACGAGGAATCGCTGTCGGACTTCCGTCGCGACCACCTCGGCTTCATCTTCCAAGACTACAACTTGCTCGACTCGCTCACGGTCCGAGAGAACATCTTGCTGCCGCTCGCCGTCGCCAAGACACCGGTCCACGAGACGCGGGATAAAGTCGATGCGCTCGCCAAGCGGTTCGGCATCACGCCAATACTCGACCAATATCCGTACGAGATCTCGGGCGGACAAAAACAGCGGACGGCCGTATGCCGGGCGCTCGTTGCCGATCCAAAACTTATCTTCGCCGATGAGCCGACCGGTGCGCTCGATTCGAAGTCGGCGACCGACCTGTTACAGACACTCGCCGGGCTGAATGAGGCTGAGACGACAATCATGATGGTGACGCACGATGCCTATGCCGCAAGCTTTTGTCGCCGGGTCCTCTATATTCAAGATGGAAAGCTATCGCACGAGTTGATTCGAGGCAGCAAGTCGCGCGACGTGTTTTATCAAGCGATTTTGGATGAGCTCGCAAAAGGCGGTGCGACCGATGACGCTATTTGATTTGGCGAAGAAGAACGTCGCCCGCAATCTATCGCGGTACGCGCTCTACGTCGGGACGACGATCTTCTCGATCATCATCTACATGACGTTCGCGACGCTCAAACACAGCGGGGAGATCAGTGCCCTCGCCGAGACGTCCGGGCAGATCAGCGGTCTTATGAACGCCTCGACGTTCATCCTGCTCATCTTCGTCGCCCTGTTTATCGCTTATTCGAACGCCTTTTTCTTGAAAGGACGTAAACGGGAAGTCGGACTGTATTCTCTTCTCGGGGTACGGAAAAAGCAGATTGGTCTCATCCTGTTGTTTGAGAACCTCGTCATCGGTGCGGTATCGCTCGTGATCGGGATCGGGCTCGGTTTGATTGGGTCGAACTTTTTGTTGCGGCTGCTGCTCAACTTGATGAACAGTGGCTTGTCGATCGGGTTCACGGTCTCGACCTCGGCGCTCGTCGAGACGACGCTCGTCTTCCTCGCCATCTTTTTATTCACATCGTTCCAAGGTTACCGGGTCATCTATCGCTTCAAGTTAATCGAACTGTTCCATGCCGACAAAAAAGGCGAGGATGTGCCGAAGGCGAGCCCGCTCATGGCGCTCATCGGAGTCCTCACCCTCGGTACGGCTTACACGCTTGCGCTGCAAGACCTCGCGACGTCACCGCTTTGGGGTTATCTTGCGGCGGCGATGCCGCTCCTCATCATCGGTCTTACGGTCATCGGTTCCGGTCTTTTGTTCCATAGCGTCCTCATCTTTATCCTCGCCCGCCTAAAAGCAAACGAGCGTTGGGCGTGGCGCCGGCTCAACTTATTGACGACGTCACAACTGTTGTACCGGATTCGGGGCAATGCGAAGACGTTGACGCTCATCAGTATCATCAGTGCGACGGCGATCACGGCCGGCGGGGCCATCTTCAGCGTCTACTATTACGCGGAACAACAAGTCACTTCGTACGCTCCATATACGTTCGCCTGGCAAGGCGACAAACAAGACATTGACGCCGACGTGTTGGCGGAGACGACCGTCATGCAAAAGACGGTTCGTGTCGCTGGTGAGATGGGAGAGCGGGAATATGGCGTCATCGACGAGACGACGTTCCAACGACTCGCCTCAGGCTTAGGATGGGTTGAGCCGGAACCGCTCCAAGAGCAAGACGTCTTCTTGATTGATCCGTTTTATGATGAACGCTTCTCGGAAGATGTGAACGATGTGACGCTAAACGGGGCGACGTACGCAGTCGCATCCCGCTATGACGAGACACCGCTCAACGTCATGACGTTTGGCGGGCTGTTGCTGGTCACACCGGATGACGTCTTCAAGACATTGTCAGAAGAAGAGACGATGTATCAAGTCGCGTCCGTCGCTGATTATAAAGAACAGACCGCCTTGTCGGATCGGTTGTCGGTAGCAGTAAACTTCTCGAGTGCGACAGCGTTATACGCTGAGACGATGGCGATACACGGAGCGCTCTTATTTGTCGGCAGTTTTCTCGGACTCGTCTTCCTCGTCGCAACGGGCAGCATCATCTACTTCAAGACGATGACTGAGGCTGAGGAGGACCGTTCGAAGTACGCGGTGCTACGAAAAGTTGGGATATCGAAGCGGGACATTAAACGCACAATCCGTCAACAAATCGCGGTCGTGTTCCTCGCACCATTCTCGTTAGGGATTTTGCATGCCTCGGTCGCGCTCTTCGCGTTCTCGCGCTTGCTCGTTATGGACTTCACGGTACCGGTGCTCGTCTGGATGGCGGTCTATTCTGCCATTTATGCCCTGTATTACGTGTTGACGGTTCGACGGTTTACGAAATACGTTATCTGAAGGAGAGAATATTATGAAGAAACTAATAATTGCGGCTTTCGCCCTCGTCATCGTGGCGTTCGGGCTTGTGAACATCGACTGGAACCGGCTTGGGAAAGAAGCGCTCTACGTGCAAGTCGGGGCAGCGACAAACGTTGAGGAGACGACGCTCGAATCGGGTGACGTCGTCCGGCGTTACGAGTATACGATGCCAGCGCTGACGAAAGACGGTGATCCGCAGACAGTCACGTTCACGGCAGCGAAGGAGCTTCGAAGCGGGGCATACTTGAAGTTATATGTGAAGGATCAAGACGTCGTCACGTCTTACGATGAAGTAACGGGCGCAGATATTCCAAAGGCGGCCCGGGAGCAACTATAGGAAGAGCATCAACGAGCTGCGCGTACTTATTTCAAATCGAGATAAGTACGTTTAGCTCGTTGATGCTACAATTAATTTACCACCAAACAAGAAGCGTACATGAAAGGAGACGGTGCGAATGTTTGAACGGATCACAATAAAAAAAATGGAGTTGGATCAAAAGCGGCCGTTACCAGTGTATACACTCCGAAGTCTTAGAGAGAAACTATTTTTAGAGTGGACGTATAATTCGAACGCCATCGAAGGCAACACGTTGACAATCAATGAGACAAAAGTTGTCCTAGAAGGCATAACGGTTGGCGGGAAGACGATGCGAGAACATCTAGAAGTTATCAATCACCAAGAGGCGATTGTCTACGTAGAAGAAATCGTTCGTCGGGAAGAACCGTTTTCAGAATGGCAAATCAAAAACTTGCATCGGTTGGTTTTGAAAGGAATTGATGATGCGTATGCAGGTGTGTACCGCGATCAACAAGTGTTCATCGCCGGGGCTGTCCATACGCCGCCACCTTCGTATATGATTCAAGAACAAATGGAGCAGCTGATTCACTGGTACGAAACAGAAGCAATCAACCTTCACCCGGTGGAGCGCGGAGCGTTGTTGCATGGTAAGTTTGTGGGGATCCATCCCTTCATCGACGGGAATGGACGAACGTCTCGCCTGTTACTCAATTTGGAATTGATGAAATCAGGATATCCGCCCGTCATCATCAGAGTTGAAAATCGTTTGGCATACTACAACGCACTGGATCGTGCACATACGACCGGTACGTATGATGATTTCATCGAACTCGTTTCTGCAGAAGTTGAAGAGTCGCTCGACTTATACTTACGTGCCGTTGCCATTGACTGACAAAAAGCCTTTCCCAACGACACGTTGATCGTTGGGAAAGGCTTTTTA